>DATFTS010000001.1:0-7311 GCA_035261645.1 Jatrophihabitans sp.
CAGCTGAACGCGGTGCTGAACGCCGGCCTGCCCGAGGACAGCAACTTCGACCAGGACACCAGGGACTGGACGATCTACTTCCAGCAGCAGAACGGGCTCACCGCTGATGGCATCGTCGGGCCGATGTCGCAGGAGTCGATGAACTCGCAGTACAAGCCGCAGCCGAAAGGGCCGTTCCACCCGTCGACACACGGGCAGTACGACCCGAACGAGCACGGCCAGTTCGACCCGAACGAGCACGGGCAGTTCGACCCGGAGCTACACGGGCAGTACAACCCGTACGTGCACGGGCAGTTCAACCCAGAGGTGCACGGGCAGTACAACCCGTACCTGCATGGCCAGTTCAACCCCGAGTACCACGGTCAGTACCACCCGTACAGCCACGGCGAGTTCAACCCCGAGTACCACGGCCAGTACGACCCGAACGTCCATGGCCAGTACGACCCGCAGCTACACGGGCAGTATCACCCGGACAAGCACGGGCAGTTCAACCCGTCGGTGCACGGTGAGTACAACGAGCAGACGCACGGGCCGCACGACCCGGCGATCCACGGTGAGATCGCGATCTACTGACGTCCGGAGCACAGGCCGCCGGGGTTATTCGACGCCGGCGGCCTGCCGCTCGAACTGCGTGCGGTAAAGCTCCGCATAGAGACCCTCGGCGGCGAGCAGCTCGGCGTGTGTACCGGCCTCCACGACGCGACCGCTGTCCACCACGATGATCGTGTCCGCGCTGAGCACCGTGGAAAGCCGGTGCGCGATGACGAGCGAGGTCCGTCCTTCGAGCGCCGTGGCGAGCGCCTGCTGCACCGCCGCCTCACTCTCGCTGTCAAGGTGGGCGGTCGCCTCATCGAGGATGACGATCTCCGGTTCCTTGAGCAGCAAGCGGGCGATGGCCAGCCGTGCCTTCTCCCCGCCCGACAGCCGGTAGCCACGGTCGCCGACGACGGTGTCGAGACCGTCGGGGAGGCTGCGGATGAGGTCGCCGATCTGCGCGGCGTCCACAGCCTGCCAGAGCAGCTCGTCGCCGGCTCGGGGCGCGGCGTAGCGCAGATTTTCCCGGATGGTGTCGTGGAACATGTGCGCTTCCTGACTCACCACGCCGATGCGGTCGCGCAGCGACTGCTGAGTGACCGCACGCACGTCCAGCTCGCCTACGCGAACCGCGCCCGAGGTGACGTCGTAGATGCGCGGGACGAGTTGACTGATCGTCGTCTTGCCGGCACCCGACGGGCCTACCAGCGCGATCATCTGCCCTGGCTCGGCGCGGAACGAAACGCCGTGCAGCACCTCCGGCGACGTGCCGGTATCGAGAACGGCGACATCCTCCAGTGATGCCAGCGAGACGTCCGCGGCTGTGGGATAGCTGAAGTGCACGTCGACGAACTCGAGGCTGCGTGCGTCCTTGCCCAGTTCGACAGCATCGGACGCGTCCCTGACCATCGGCTCGAGGTCCAACACCTCGAAGACACGGTCGAAACTCACCAACGCGCTCATCACGTCGACGCGGGCGTTGGACAGCGCGGTGAGCGGACCGTAGAGCCTGCTCAGCAGCAGCGCCAGCGTTACCACGGTGCCCGCGGAGAGCTCGCCCTTGATGGCGAACCAACCGCCCAGGCCGTAGACCAGGGCCTGCGCCAGCGCGGCCACCAGCGTCAGCGACACGAAGAATGCGCGTCCGTACATGGCCGACGTCACGCCGATGTCCCGAACCCGCGCGGCGCGGCCGCGGAACGACGCATCCTCGTCGTTGGGACGCCCGAACAGCTTCACGAGCAGAGCGCCGGCAACGTTGAACCGCTCGGTCATCGTCGCGTTCATCGAGGCGTTCAGGTTGTAGGACTCGCGGGTGATCTCCTGCAGCCGCGTCCCGATGCGACGCGCCGGGATGACGAACAGCGGAAGCATGACGATCGAGATGAGCGTGATCTGCCACGACAGCGTGAACATGACGCCGGCGGTCAAAGCGAGGCTTACGACGTTCGACACCAGTCCGGACAGCGTCGAGGTGAACGCCTGCTGCGCGCCCAGCACGTCGTTGTTCAGCCGGCTGACGAGCGCGCCAGTCTGTGTACGGGTGAAGAACGCGAGCGGCATGCGCTGCACGTGGTCGTACACCGCGGTGCGCATGTCGTAGATCAGTCCCTCACCGATGCGCGCCGAGTACCAGCGCTGGGCGAACGACAGTCCCGCGTCGACCACCGCCAGGCCGGCGATCAGCACCGCGATCTGGACGACGACACGCGCCTGGCCGCTCCGGGTGATTTCGTTCACCACCCGGCCGGCGAGGATGGGCGTCGCCACGCCGATCACCGCGTCACCGATGACGAGCGCCAGGAAGATCAGCAGCTCGGCCTTGTACGGCTTGGCGAACCGGAACACGCGCAGCCACGTGCCTGGCGGGAGCTGCTTGTCCACGACCTTGCGGTCGCGCCGGCCCATCGAGCTCATCGCCCGCATCGCACTTATGTGATCAAACGACAACGTCTACCTCCGAGCGCCTCAACGCGGGCGCGCCGGAGGCTCTTCCATTGTCCGCTCAGAGCGGACAGTTCTCAGCCACGCGTCGGCCGGTGCTAATCCTCGGCGACGAGACCGGCCAACGCCCGCAAGCGGCGGTACTGGGCGTCGCGCTCGGCGGCCTGCTGATCGGCCTGGGAGCTGGCGTGCGCGCGTTGCAGCAGGGCCTTCGTCTCGGCGGCGGCGTCGCGGTTGATCGCCAGCATGCTGCCAACCGTCTGCTCCACAGCCGCGTCGAGTTCGCCGACGGGCACGACTCGTGACACCAGCCCGATGCGCAGCGCCTCCTCGGCGTCGACGCGTCGGCCGGTGAGGCAGATGTCCACCGCACGTGAGTACCCGACCAGGTCGACGAGCCGTTTCGTGCCGCCGAGGTCCGGCACGATACCCAGCGTCGGCTCGGCCATCGTGAACAGCGCGTCCGCGGCGGCAATCCGCAGGTCGGCGCCCAGGGCGAGTTGGAAGCCGCCGCCGATCGCGTGTCCCTGAACCGCCGCGATGGTCACGACATCGGGACGGGAGCTCCAGTCGAAGCCCGCTTGCCACTGGGCGATGCGTTCGGTGGCCTCGGCTTGGGGCAGCTGCGGCAGGCTCAGAATGCCGTCGCTCACGCCGCCGGTGAAGAGGCTGCGATCCAGGCCCGCGGAGAATGCGCGGCCCTCTCCCCTGATGACGACCACCCGCACGGTTGCGGGCAGCTCGTGGCGAACGCGAACCAGTTCACTCCACATCGCCGGCGTCTGGCTGTTGAGCCGCTCGGGTCGGTTGAGAGTGATCGTGGCCCGTTCGTCAAACAGATCGACCCGGAAGCCGGCTTCCGGGTCGATCTCGGTCGGCGTCATGGACGCCAGACTAGAGCGCGATCGGACGTCGTTGTCCGCTGGCGCCCCGGCGTGTGACTACTTGCCTCTCGCCTTGGCCTTGCCAGGCGCGGCCTTGGAACGGGTTGCCCCGCCCCGGCCACGCAGAGCAACCCCGGACTCGGAGAGCACACGGTGAACGAACCCGTAGGACCGTCCGTGCGAGTCGGCAAGCTCTCGAATGCTCTTGCCCTTGTCGTAGGCCTTCTTCAACTCGGTTGCGAGCTTGGTGCGATCGGGCCCCGTGATGCGAGCGCCCTTCTTCAAAACGGCCATTGTGCTCTTTCTCCTAACGACATCACGTCCGCGGTGGCTGCGTGATGATGTCCTTGATCCCCGCCGACTTGATAGCAGCACGCTATGGGCGCCGCAAGATCGTTCCGACGCGTATGCGCCGGGTGGCGGCAACCTGTTATCTAATCTCCCGTCACATTCCCGCTCACCCGGATATTGCGTGCCACGAAGCAACTGGCCACTTTGTCCCTATTGCCTCAAGGTCATGCGAGCGTGATCAGATCGGCGAGATCGGGGTTCCATGAGTCCTCGATACCGTCCGGAAGCAAGATCACCTTCTCCGGGTTCAGCGCCTCGACAGCTCCCTCGTCGTGCGTGACGAGAACGATCGCGCCGGAGTAGTTACGCAGCGCATCCAAAACCTGCTGTCTGCTCACTGGATCAAGGTTGTTCGTGGGCTCGTCCAGTAGCAGCACGTTCGCCGCACTCGTCACCAACATCGCCAATGCGAGGCGTGTCTTCTCGCCACCGGATAGCACGCCGGCCGGCTTGTTGACGTCGTCGCCGGAGAAGAGGAACGCGCCGAGAATCTTGCGTAACTCGGTGTCGCTCAAATCGGCACGGCCAACGCTTGACGCGGCGGTGCGCATGTTCTCGAGCACGCTGCGATCGTGATCAAGCGTCTCGTGCTCCTGGGCGTAGTAACCAAGACGCAACCCGTGTCCGGGACGTACCTCGCCGGTGTCCGGCTGTTCCAGCCCGGAAAGCAGACGCAGCAAGGTGGTCTTCCCCGCGCCGTTGAGCCCGAGCACGACCACGCGTGCTCCGCGATCGACGGCGAGATCAACGTCGGCGAACACCTCAAGCGAGCCGTATGACTTGGACAGCCCCTCGGCCGTCAGCGGCGTGCGTCCGCAGGACGCCGGCGCCGGGAACCGCAACCGAGCCACCTTGTCGTTGACCCGGACTTCGGCCAAGCCGGCGGCGAGCGCAGCCGCGCGCCGATCCATCTGATGCGCCGCCCGCGCCTTGGTGGCCTTTGCGCGCATCTTGTCCGCCTGGCTGCGCAGTGCCTCGATCTTGCGCTCGGCGTTTGCACGTTCACGGTGCCGACGCCGCTCATCCGATTCGCGCTGCTGCAGGTACGTCTTCCAGCCGACGTTGTAGACGTCGAGGACGGAGCGGTTGGCGTCGAGATACCACACCTTGTTGACGACCGCGTCGACCAACTCGATGTCGTGGCTGATCACCAGCAGCCCGCCCGTGTGCTGGCGAAGGAAGTCGCGCAGCCAGACGATGGAGTCGGCGTCGAGGTGGTTGGTCGGCTCGTCGAGCAGTAGCGTCGTCGGCTCGGTGCCGGAGCCGGCGCCGGAGCCGCCGAAGATGATCCGGGCCAGTTCGACGCGGCGGCGCTGACCGCCCGACAGCGTGCGCAGCGGCTGGTTCAGTACCCGGTCCGGCAGGCCCAGGTTGGCGCAGATGCGGGCGGCTTCGCTCTCGGCCGCGTATCCGCCGAGCGCGGTGAAGCGCTCTTCGAGTGCTCCATAGCGACGCAGCAGGCCGGCGTCGTCGGGACGTTCCGCAAGCGCGACCTGCGTCTTTGCGATGTCGGTGACGAGCGTGTCCAGGCCGCGCGCGGACAGGACACGGTCGCGCGCGAGCACGTCCAGGTCACCGGTACGCGGATCCTGCGGCAGGTAACCGACGGGCCCGGAGCGGTCAATGCGGCCCGCATGCGGCAGGGTCTCGCCGGCGAAGGTGCGCAGCATCGTCGTCTTGCCTGCGCCGTTGCGTCCGACGAGGCCGATCCGATCCCCCGGCTGCACTCGCAGCGTGCTCGGTTGCAGGAGGATGCGCGCGCCCGCGCGCAACTCCACGTCTGTAGCGATGATCATCGGTTAAGGCTCCTGAAAAAGGGCATGGCTGTGGCGTCGAAGCAGGCCATGTCACCTCAGCAGCCGGATCACACGTCTACGGTACCTGTGTCGGCTAGATCAAGTCGGTGCGCGGCGTCAGACGTTGAAGCCGAGCGCACGCAGCTGCTCGCGACCCTCGTCGGTGATCTTCTCCGGACCCCACGGCGGCATCCACACCCAGTTGATCCGCACCTCGGTCGCCAGCGGCTTCGGCCCGCCGGTCAGCGCGCTGCTCGCCTGGTCCTCGATCACGTCGGTCAGGGGGCAGGCGGCCGACGTCAGCGTCATGTCCAGCGTGACGATCGCGCCTCCGTCGCCTTCGTCGACCCGCACGTCGTACACGAGGCCGAGGTCGACGACATTGATGCCGAGTTCTGGGTCGACGACGTCCCGCATCGCCTCATCGATGTCGTCACGAGACGGAACGGTGGTGGTCGTCATGAGACAGCCCCTTCTGCGTCGGCTACAGCACTCTTCATCGCCATCCAACCCAGCAGCGCGCACTTCACCCGCGCCGGGTACTTCGAGACCCCTTCGAACGCGACCGCGTCGTCAAGCGCATCTTCGTCGGCCTCGGTGAGCGCTGCCTCGCCCCGGGACTGCATCAGGTCGAGGAACTTCTGCTGCAGCGTCAGCGCCTCGTCGATGGACTTGCCGACGACCAGCCCGCTCATCACCGAGGTCGAGGCCTGACTGATCGAGCAGCCTTCGCCCTCCCAGCCGAGGTCGGTGATCGTCCCATCGGCGACGCGGACCCGGAGGGTCACCTCGTCGCCGCAGGTGGGGTTGACGTGATGCACCTCTGCGTCGAAGCGATCGGGCAGGCCGCGGTGCTGCGGGTGCTTGTAGTGATCCAAGATGATCTCTTGGTACATGCTTTCCATCGGTAGCGCCATCAGGTGAACAACTCCTTCACCTTCTGAACGCCCGCAACAAGTGCGTCGATTTCCTCGGTGGTCGTGTAGATGCCGAAGCTGGCGCGCGTGGTAGCCGGAATGCCGTAGCGGACGCACACCGGGCGGGCACAGTGGTGCCCCGCTCGCACCGCGATGCCCTGCTCGTCAAGGAGCTGCGCCACGTCGTGCGGGTGCACGCCCTTCAGCGTGAACGCGATCGTGGCACCTCGATCGACGGTGTCGGCGGGCCCGATGATGCGCAAGCCCTCGACCTGCTGCAGGCGCGGCAGCGCGTATGCCACCAGTTCGCGTTCGTGCGCGGCCACGTCGGCCATGCCGATTGCGCTGATGTAGTCGATCGCCGCACCCAGCCCGATCGCCTCGGCGATCATCGGGGTGCCCGCTTCGAACCGATGCGGTGGCGCAGCGTAGGTAGTACCGGTCATGTCGACGGTCTCGATCATCTCGCCGCCACCCAGGAACGGCGGCAGCGCGGCCAGCACGTCGTAGCGGCCCCACAACACCCCAACACCAGTTGGGCCGTAGAGCTTGTGTCCGGTGAAGGCGATGAAGTCGGCCCCGAGCGCCTGCACGTCGAGCGGCAGATGCGGCGCCGACTGGGAAGCGTCGACGACGGTCAGCGCCCCGACCGCCTTCGCGCGCGCCACCAGCTGCGGCACCGGGTTGATCGTTCCCAGCGCGTTCGACTGGTGGACGAACGCGAGCACTTTGGTGCGCTCGGTGACCACCTCGTCGATCGCCGACTGCACCAGCCGGCCGTCGTCGTCGATGGGCAGCCACCGGAACGTCGCACCGGTGCGCTGGCACAGCAGCTGCCACGGAACGATGTTGCTGTGGTGCTCCATCTCGGTGACGACGATCTCG
>DATFTS010000002.1:0-3090 GCA_035261645.1 Jatrophihabitans sp.
CGAGGTATCCCCGCGGCCGGCGAGTACGAGCTGCGCACCTCGCTCGCCATGTTGATCGTCGACCGGCTCGGCGGCGGCGGGTCGTTCACCGAGCTGCAGGCGCTGAACTTCCGCGACAACGTCGTCGAGATGGGTCACGACGGCCCTGCGCACCTCGCGATCAGTGAGCGACGCCCGCTGCTGCGCGGCCTGGGCGTCTATCACGGCAAGCGCGGGTGGGGCGTGTCCGTCGAGTTCGACGTCAGGCACGGCCCCGTGACGACCTTCGGTATCGCGCAGCAGCGCGACGGCCGGTTCAGCTTCGTAACGTCCGCAGGGACAGTCGTGCCGGGCCCGTTGCTGCAGATCGGCAACACGACGTCTCGCGTCGACTTCGGGATGGATCCCGGCGAGTGGACCGATGCCTGGAGCGCGACGGGCATCTCGCACCACTGGGCCCTCGGCGTCGGTGATCTCCGTCCTGAACTGCGCGCGACCGCGGACCTGCTCGGCGTCGAGCTCGTCGAGGTCGGCGCCTGAGCAACGCGAACACAGAAAGCAGGTACCACGATGAGTGACCGTGCGGCCGTCAAGGCTGTGCTCGGCAGGCAGCACATCGAGCTGCCGTCCTGGGCATTCGGCAACTCCGGCACGCGGTTCAAGGTGTTCGGGCAGCCGGGTGTGCCGCGCGACCCGTTCGAGAAGATCGCCGACGCCGCCCAGGTACACCGCTACACCGGCGTTGCGCCGTCGGTCGCGCTACACATTCCGTGGGACAAGGTCGACGACTACGCGCGCCTGGCCACGGCCGCGAAGGACGTCGGCATCGAACTCGGCACGATCAACGCGAACGTGTTCCAGGACGACGACTACAAGCTGGGCAGCGTCACCAATCCGGATCCGCGGGTGCGGCGCAAGGCGCTCGACCACCTCTTCGAGTGCGTGGACGTCATGGATGAAACCGGTTCGCGGGATCTCAAGCTGTGGTTCTCGGACGGCACGAACTATCCGGGCCAGGACAGCATCCGGGATCGACAGGACCGGCTCGCCGAGGCGCTGCACGCGGTCTACGACCGGCTCGGCGAGCACCAGCGGTTGATCCTCGAGTACAAGCTCTTCGAACCGGCGTTCTACACGATGGACGTGCCGGACTGGGGGACGTCATTCGCGCACTGCCTCGAACTCGGCGAACGTGCCAAGGTCTGCGTCGACACGGGCCACCACGCCCCGGGCACGAACATCGAGTTCATCGTCGCGTTCCTGCTGCGCGCCGGGAAGCTGGGCGCGTTCGACTTCAACTCGCGGTTCTACGCCGACGACGACCTGATCGTCGGCGCCGCCGACCCGTTCCAGCTGTTCCGCATCCTGTTCGAGGTGCGCAGTGGTGGCGGGTTGGACGAGGGCGCCGGCATCGCGTTCATGCTCGACCAGTGCCACAACATCGAGCCGAAGATCCCAGGGCAGATCCGCTCGGTGATGAACGTGCAGGAGGCGACGGCCAAGGCGCTGCTGGTGGACCTCGACGCGCTCGGTGCAGCGCAGCGGTCCGGCGACGTGCTCGGCGCCAACGCGGTGCTGATGGACGCTTACGACACTGACGTCCGTCCCTTGCTCGCCGAGCTGCGATCCGAGCAGGGGCTGGACGCCGACCCGATGGCGGCATACGCGGGCTCCGGTTACGCCGAGCGCATCGTCGCCGAGCGGGTCGGCGGAACCCAGGCCGGCTGGGGCGCATAGCCCTCCATATGAAGGAAGTCATGGCTGACGAGAGCATCACGGTTGCAGAACTGATCGCCCGGTCGAATCGACTCGGCGCCGACCCGCGCAACACCAACTACGCCGGTGGCAACACCTCGGCGAAGGGGACGGCGGTCGATCCGGTGACCTCCCAGCCGGTGGAACTGTTGTGGGTGAAGGGCTCGGGCGGTGACCTCGGCACGCTTACCGCGGCCGGGCTCGCCGTGCTGCGGCTGGACCGGCTGCGCGCGCTCGTCGACGTCTACCGGGGCGTCGAGCGCGAGGATGAGATGGTCGCCGCGTTCGACTACTGCCTACACGGTAAGGGTGGCGCCGCGCCGTCCATCGACACCGCCATGCACGGCCTGGTCGACGCGCCGCACGTCGACCACCTGCACCCCGACTCCGGCATCGCACTCGCGACTGCCGCCGACGGCGAGCGGCTCACCCGGCAGTGCTTCGGAGACCGCGTCGTCTGGGTGCCGTGGCGGCGGCCCGGCTTCCAGCTCGGCCTCGACATCGCGGCGATAGCCACAGCGAACCCGCAGGCGATCGGTTGCGTCCTCGGCGGGCACGGGATCACCGCGTGGGGCGCGACGAGCGAGCAGTGCGAGGCGAACTCGCTCGAGATCATCCGCACCGCGGAGCGGTTCATCGCCGAGCGGGGCCGTCCAGATCCATTCGGCGCGGTCGTCCACGAGACGCTGCCGGACGCCGAACGGCGGGCGCGCGCCGCCGCGCTCGCGCCAGTGATCCGCGGCCTTGCCTCGACCGACCGCCATCAGGTCGGCCACTTCACCGACTCCGACGTGGTGCTCGACTTCATTTCGCGTGCCGAGCACCCGCGGCTGGCTGCACTGGGTACGTCCTGCCCGGACCACTTCCTGCGGACGAAGGTGCGGCCCATGGTCCTCGACCTCCCGCCCACCGCGCCGTTGCCCGAGGTGATCGAGCGGCTGCGTGATCTGCACGCCGCCTACCGGGAGGACTATGCGTCGTACTACCAGAAGTACGCATCTGCCGACTCCCCGCCGATGCGGGGCGCGGATCCGGCCATCGTGCTGGTGCCCGGCGTCGGGATGTTCAGCTTCGGCAAGGACAAGCAGACGGCACGGGTTGCCGGCGAGTTCTACGTCAACGCCATCAACGTCATGCGCGGCGCCGAGGCCATCTCGACCTACGCTCCGATCGACGAGTCGGAGAAGTTCCGCATCGAGTACTGGGCGCTCGAAGAAGCGAAGCTTGCACGCATGCCCAAGCCCAAGGCGCTCGCAACCCGTGTCGCGCTGGTGACCGGCGGCGGTTCGGGGATCGGGCGCGCGATCGCGCAGCGGTTGGCCGCTGAAGGGGCGTGCGTCGTGGTCGCCGACCGGG
>DATFTS010000003.1:0-8475 GCA_035261645.1 Jatrophihabitans sp.
CCACGGCCGGAGGTCGCCGACCAGGTCGGCTCACTCGGCGGCGAGTACCTCGCCGTCGAATCGGCCGAGGCGGAGGTCAGCTCGACCGGCTATGCGAAAGAGATGTCCGACGACTACAACGAGCGCGCCGCGCGGCTCTACGCGCGGGAGCTGCCGGAAACCGACATCGTCATCACAACCGCCCTGATCCCGGGTCGGCCGGCACCCCGGCTGATCACGGCCGAGATGGTGGCGAGCATGCAGCCGGGCTCGGTGATCGTCGACATGGCCGCGGCCAACGGCGGCAACGTCGAGGGCACCCGTCCGGGCGAGAGCTACCTCACCGACAACGGGGTCACGATCATCGGCTACACCGACCTCGCCGGACGGCTGGCCGCGCAGTCCTCACAGCTGTATGGCACGAACCTGGTCAACCTGATGAAGCTGCTCACCCCGGCCAAGGACGGTGAGCTCGTCCTCGACCTCGACGACGTGGTGCAGCGCGGCATGACGGTGGTACGCAACGGCGTGAAGTTGTGGCCGCCGCCACCGGTGCAGGTCTCCGCGGCGCCACCCGTACAACCGGCGCCGCAGCGCAAGCCCGTAGTGCCCGAGAAGAAGCCGCTGACCATGGCGCGCCGGTTTGCGATCACCGGGGTGGCCGCAGTGGCACTGTTCCTGCTGACCGCCTTCTCGCCAACGCAGTTGATCGGAAACTTCACCGTCTTCGTGCTTGCGATCGTCATCGGCTACTACGTGATCGGCAACGTCCACCACGCGCTGCACACGCCGCTGATGTCGGTGACCAACGCGATCTCCGGAATCATCGTCGTCGGCGCGCTGCTCCAGATCGGCCACCACGACGCGGTGATCACGACGATGTCCTTCGTCGCCATCCTGCTCGTCAGCATCAACATCTTCGGTGGCTTCGCCGTGACCCGCCGGATGCTCGGCATGTTCTCGAAGGGCTGAGCCATGGGTGAACGTCGCAGCGAGGAACGAGCGAGGAGCGAGCGGACACAGTGACTGCGGAGACCGTTGCGCAGGCTGCGTACATCGTCGCGGCGCTGCTGTTCATCCTGAGCCTGGCCGGGCTGTCCAAGCACGAGACGGCACGCCCGGGCATCTACTTCGGCATCGCCGGAATGGCGATCGCGGTGGCTGCCACCATCGGCCTCGCCGTGCGGGGCGAGGCGCCGAATCCGGGACTCGCTGCCGGCGGCGTCATCCTGATGGTCGTCGCGATCGCCATCGGTGCGGTGATCGGCCTCTGGCGCGCGCGCATCGTGCAGATGACCGGCATGCCCGAGCTGATCGCACTGCTGCACAGCTTCGTCGGCCTTGCCGCGGTGCTCGTCGGGTGGGACGGCTACTTCAGCGCCGAGGCCAAGCCCCACGGCGCGGAAGCTGCGGCGCTGAAGGCGGCGAGCACGTACAGCATCCACCACGCCGAGGTGTTCATCGGCGTGTTCATCGGTGCTGTCACGTTCACCGGCTCGATCGTCGCGTTCCTGAAGCTGTCGGCGCGCATCAGTTCCAGGCCGATGATGCTGCCCGGCAAGAACGCCATGAACCTTGGCGCGCTGGCCGCGTTCATCGCACTCACCGTCGCATTCGTTGTGCACCCGAGCCTCGGGCTGCTGATCGCGGTGACCGCAGTGGCGCTCGCGCTCGGGTGGCAGCTGGTCGCGTCCATCGGCGGCGGCGACATGCCCGTGGTCGTGTCGATGTTGAACAGCTACTCCGGCTGGGCGGCAGCCGCGTCGGGCTTCCTGCTCAACAACAACCTGCTGATCGTCACCGGCGCGCTCGTCGGCTCGTCCGGTGCGTACCTGTCCTACATCATGTGCAAGGCCATGAACCGCTCGTTCATCTCGGTGATCGCAGGTGGCTTCGGCATCGAGGCTGCCGCTGGCGAGGACACCGACTACGGCGACTATCGCGAGACCGATGCGCAGGGCGCTGCCGAGCTGCTGCGTGACGCCCGCTCGGTGATCATCACGCCGGGCTACGGCATGGCGGTCGCGCAGGCGCAGTATCCGGTTGCGGACCTGACGCGCAGGCTGCGTGAGCGCGGCGTAGAGGTGCGCTTCGGCATCCACCCCGTAGCCGGTCGGCTGCCGGGCCACATGAACGTGCTGCTCGCGGAAGCGAAGGTGCCCTACGACATCGTCCTCGAGATGGACGAGATCAACGACGACTTCTCCGACACCGACGTGGTGCTGGTCATCGGCGCCAACGACACGGTGAACCCGGCCGCTGCGGAGGATCCGAGCAGCCCGATCGCCGGCATGCCGGTGTTGCATGTGTGGGAGGCGAAGACGGTGATCGTGTTCAAGCGTTCGATGGCGACCGGCTATGCGGGGGTGCAGAACCCGCTGTTCTTCCGGGAGAACACACAGATGCTCTTCGGCGACGCGAAGGAGCGTGTCGAAGACATCCTGAAAGCGATCTAGTCTTCGGCGATCAGCGCGGCGAGCTCGCGAGTGGCCTGCTCCACGTCGTTGTTGACGATCACCTCGTCGAACTCTTCCTCGGCGGCCAGCTCGACCTCGGCCTGAGCGAGTCGTGCGGCGAGGGCGTCCGCGGTCTCGGTGCCGCGGCCGAGCAGGCGTTGCATGAGCACGTCAAGCGACGGCGGCGCGAGGAAGACGAAGCGTGCGTCCGGCATGGAGCGCCGCACCTGCCGGGCACCCTCCAGCTCGATCTCGAGCAGTGTCGGGATGCCCGCCGCGAGGTGATCGAGCACCGGTTGGCGCGGCGTCCCGTACAGGTTGCCGGCGAACTCCGCATGCTCGAGCAGGTCTCCTGCTTCCACCATCTTCGCGAACCGATCGCGATCGACGAAGTAGTAGTCGATGCCCTCCACCTCGCCAGGGCGCGGAGGCCGCGTGGTGCAGGACACCGACACCCAGATGTCCGGATGGATGCGGCGCAGCGCGGTGATGACCGTTCGCTTGCCGACTCCCGACGGGCCGGACAGGACGGAGAGACGAGCCATGATGTCGCCGAAACTACCGTTCGGCCTCGCTGCGTAGTGTCGGGGTATGCGGTTCCGTCGGTTAGGTAACTCCGGTCTGCCTGTGTCGGTCGTCGGGCTCGGCACCAACAACCTCGGCATGAGGCTCGACATGGCGGCCAGCCGTGAGGTCGTGCACGCCGCACTCGACGCCGGCATCACGCTGTTCGACACCGCCGACACCTACGGCGCGTCCGAGGAGCGGCTCGGCGAGCTCTTGGAGGGCAGGCGCGACGACGTGGTCCTCGCCACCAAGTTCGGTGGCGACGTGCGCCGGCGCGGCCTCACGAACGGCGAGGACTGGGGCGCCCGTGGCTCGCGGCGCTACATCCTGCGCGCTGTCGAGTCGTCGCTGCGGCGGCTGCGCACCGACTGGATCGACCTGTACCAGATGCATTGGCCCGATCCGCAGACTCCGATCGAGGAGACGCTTTCGGCGCTCGACGACCTCGTGCACCAGGGGAAGGTGCGCTACATCGGCAGCTCCAACTTCGCTGGTTGGCAGGTGGCCGACGCCGAGTGGGTGGCGCGCGAGCGCGATGTCGAGCACTTCGCCAGCGCGCAGAACGAGTACAGCTGGCTCAAGCGCGACATCGAGTCCGACGTCGTCCCCGCACTTCTGCATTACGGCCTGGGGCTGCTGCCGTACTTCCCGCTGGCGAGTGGCCTGCTCACCGGCAAGTACCGCCGCGGCGAGGCGGCGCCTGAGGGCAGCCGGCTGGCCAGCCGCGAGTCCGCGCTCACCGATGAGGCGTTCGACGTGGTGGAGGCGTTGGAGAAGTTCGCGGAGGAACGCGGGCTGACACTGCTCGACATCGCGATCAGCGGGCTAGCGGCCAAGCCCGCGGTCGCCAGCGTCATCGCTGGGGCCACCAGCCGCGAGCAGGTGCTGCGCAACGTCGCCGCGGGCGAGTGGGAGCCATCGCGTTCGGATCTTGCGGCACTCGACGAGATCACCGGTAGATGAGCTCAGGCAGTGGCCGCGGTGTCATCACCGCAGACGGTTGCGCTGTCGAGGTTTACCTCAAGCTGCCGGCACTCGGTGAGGCGGAGATCGTCCACCAGGCCGCGGCAGCCGGCGCGACGGTGCTCGATCTCGGTGCCGGCGCCGGGCGGATCACCCATCGGCTGGTGGAGCTCGGTCACGACGTGGTAGCCGTCGACCAGTCGGCCGACATGCTTGCGCACGTCTACGGCGCCGAGACGGTCTGCGCGCCCATCGCCGGTCTGGACCTACGCCGCCGGTTCGACGCGGTGCTGATGGCCAGCCATCTGGTGAACACACCCGACGAAAGCGAGCGGCGTGCCCTGCTGGAGGCCGCCGCACGGCACGTAGCCGCGGACGGCGTTGTGGTCGTCGAGTGGCACCCGCCGGGCTGGTTCGACACTGCCGTGGACGGCGTGGGCGGAGTCGTTGGGGAGGTCCGGGTGCAACTCTGCGACGTTCACCGCAACGGCGATCTGCTCGACGCAACCGTCCGGTACTGGTCCGGCGACGAGCTGTGGACGCAGACGTTCACCGCCCGCCGCCTGGACGACGAAGCCCTGCACCGCGAGTTGCGTGGAGCAGGGCTGTCGTTCGATCGTTGGCTGCGCGACGACCACACCTGGTTCGCGGCGCGGCCGGCGAGTTAGAGCGCTTCGACCGGCGGCAGGCCGAACATCGACGGCGCGTTCTGCACGTGCTCGCGGATGTCGACACGCTCGCCCTCGGGCGAATCGATCCAGCCGAACAGCGGCTCGTCGATCTCCGGGTTGACGAAGTACATGATCGACTGGCGGTCGTCCAACCCGTGGTTTCGCACCTGGTGATAAAGCGGTTGGATCTTGCCGCCGGACAGCGCGGTCAGCACCGAGCCGGGCATGATCACGACCTCGTCCCTCGCCGGCAACATCGGCTGCACGTCGTCGTTGACGTAGATCTCGAGCCCGGGCGCGGTGGCGTGCAGCACGGTGACCATGTGGCCGTCCTCGTGCTTGTCCTGCAGCAGATCACGCTCGGCCGGCGCGGGCAGGCAGTAGTTGATCTGCAGGTACGAGGCCTTCTCGAACTCCGGGGCGTCGTCGACGCCAAAGTTCTGCGCAACCTCGTCGAGGATCGCCTGCACAAGCGGGGCGAGCGAGTCGCGCCAGTCGAGGAACGCGCCGGTGAGGTCATCGATGCCTTCGGCGTTCGGGATGAGGTCGAGCCGGCTGGACCACACGGTGAAGCACTCGTTCATGTCCGGACGGTCCGGCGTGACCGAGTACTCGATGCCGA
Source organism: Jatrophihabitans sp. (assembly GCA_035261645.1). Taxonomy (GTDB): domain Bacteria; phylum Actinomycetota; class Actinomycetes; order Mycobacteriales; family Jatrophihabitantaceae; genus Jatrophihabitans. The sequence goes on from DATFTS010000003.1 coordinate 5,259, forward strand.
AGGGCCGGTAGCCGTAGTTGTGGTCGCGGCTGCCGTGCAGTTTCTTCTCCTCCACCGGGCGCTGGAAGAAGCGCACTGCGGTGGAGATCGCGTTGTGCAGGTTGCCGGTGTCGAGGTCGCTCAACTTCACGACGGCGTAGCCCTTGTCGAGGATGTCGCGGGCTGCCTGCTGGACAGCGGAGTCGGCGTCGGAACGCGCACGAGTCTGAGTCACGAGAGTCCTTCGAGGTTCGAATAGACGACTATCGGGGCGGGCGGACGGACCGCAACCCGGCACACCCTACCTGCGATATCGATCGGTCCCGGCCCTACCCAAGGCGATCTGTCAGCTTGGCATCCGAATGAGGACGAAGGTCCCAATGCCGGTCAGGGGTGCGCGCGGTGCTTGCCGATGTGGTCGCCGTCCCTGCCGTGCAGGACGAAGGTCGCGTCCAGCCCATAGCCGCGATCAACGACGATCGGCGCGTCCCACATCCGGTAGATCCAGATCGCCTCCGGCGTCAGGCGTGGCAGTTCGGCCAGCGTGAAAGGCTGGCTCTCCTCGCCGTCCGGGCCGACCATCGTCAGCACGTCGCCGATCTGGATCGTGTGGATCATCAGCTTCATCCCCATCGTCGGGCTCAACGAGCCGGCCGGGCGCCCGTTACGCCCGCAGAAATTCGAACTCGTCGATGAGCCGCCGCACCGCATCGTGCAGCCCGACCACCTGGGGCCCGTGCCGAAGGACCTCACGCGAGACGCTCGGCAACACGTGCCGGCACGACGAGCCGAACAGCCGGCGCACGCTCTCGGCGGTGCCACCTTGCGCGCCGACGCCGGGCGCCAGTATGGGTCCGTTGAGCGCTTCGAAGCTGAGCATGCCGGCCTTGATCGTGGCGCCGGCGACGATGCCGATCGAGCCGAGCGGGCGCGCCTCGGAGTTGCGGGCGCGCACCTCGTCGATGACCGTCTGGGCAACGGTCTTGCCCGCTGCCGTTCTTGCCTCTTGCAGCTGCGGGCCTTCGGGGTTGGACGTCGCGGCGAGCACGAAGGCACCCGCGTCGTGCTTCGCCGCGAGGTCGAAAACCGGCTGCAGCGACCCCACGCCGAGATACGGACTGACCGTGATCGCGTCTGAGGCAAGTGGGGCGCTCGGATCGAGGTAGGCCTGCGCGTAAGCCGTCATCGTGGAGCCGATGTCGCCGCGTTTCACGTCCAGCAGCACTACCGCGCCGAGCTCGCGGCACTCGCGGATCGTGCGTTCGAGCACTTGCACGCCAGCGGCGCCGAAACGCTCGAAGAACGCCGACTGCGGCTTGATCACCGCGACCGTGTCGCCGAAGGCGTCGACGCAGGTTTCCGCGAACCGCGACAGCCCCGCGACGTCGTCGGTCAGCCCCCACGCCTCGAGCAGTCCGGCATGCGGGTCGATGCCGACACACAACGACCCGCGGTCGTCGAGCGACGATTCGATGCGGTGGCCGAACGTCATCTCACTGCGGCCTCGGCGGCGGCCGGCGCGAGCCTTGCCGCCCGCCCGAACTCGTCGAGGTGGGCGAAGCCGACGGCGTCGGCGAGCGAGGCGAACCCGCGCTCGTCCAGTGCGGCCTCGAGTTCGGCGAGCACCCGCACCGGCGCGCTGGGGTCACCGAACACGGCGGTGCCGACCGAGACCGCCGACGCGCCGGCCAGGATGAACTGCAGCGCGTCGAGGCCACTGCGGATGCCGCCCATGCCGAGGATCGGCAGGTGCGGGAAGGCGGCGTGCACCTGCCAGACGCAGCGCACCGCCACCGGGCGGATCGCCGGCCCGGACAGCCCGCCGGTGCCGCCGCCGAGCGCCGGCGCGAGGCTGTCGGTGTCGATCACCATGCCCAGCAACGTGTTGATCAACGAGAATCCGTCCGCGCCCGAGTCGGCACACGCACGGGCGATGTGCACGATGTCGGTCACGTCCGGCGACAGCTTCGCGAACACCGGCTGGCCGGGATCGGCGGCGCGGCGCACCGCCCCGATCACGCGCGCCGATGCGAGCGCGTCACACGCGAACACCTGCCCGCGCGACTCGACGTTCGGGCAGGAGATGTTCACCTCGATCATCGACACCGCAGGGTGCCCTGCGAGCCGGCGGGCGAGCGCGACGTAGTCGTCGGTGTGGCTACCTGCGATCGAGACGACGACGCGGGCGCCGTTCTCGGCCAGCCACGCCAGCTCGTTGTTGATGAACGAATCGATGCCGGGTCCTTGCAGTCCGATCGAGTTCAGCATGCCGCTCGGCGTCTCGGCCATACGCGGCGTAGGACGGCCGGAGCGCGGCGTCGTCATGATCGACTTGGTGACGACCGCGCCGAGCTCGCTGACGTCGAAGAACTGGTGCAGTTCCTGGCCGGCGGCCGCGCACCCGGAGGCAGTCAGCACCGGGTTGGGCAGCGTCAGCATCCCCAGTCGAGCGGCCAAGTCAGCCATTGCGTACGCCGCCCATCGCGGCCGCGCCGAGCAGGTCGGCAGGCAGCTTGCCCACGTCGCTCCAGCGCACGTTGAGCGCATCGAACACCGGACCGTCCACACACGAGCGGACGAACCGTGACTTCCCGTCCGCTGCGCGCACCGGAAGGACGCACGTCATGCAAACGCCGATGCCGCACGCCATCGACTCCTCCACCGCGACCTGCGCACGGATCGCCCGCTGCCCGGCCAGTTCGCCGACCGCCTGCAACATCCCCATCGGCCCGCAGGCGTAGACGATCTCGGCGTTGATCCGCTCGATCGCCTGGGCCAGCACGTCCGTGACCAGACCCTTCTCGCCGGCCGAGCCGTCGTCGGTGGTCACGCTCACCCGGCCGACCATGCGCTTGGCGGCGAGCTCTCCGTAGAGGCGTGTCGCCGTGGCGGCGCCGGCGACGAACTCGACCTCGGAACCGGCGTCGAGCAGCGTCTGCGCGAGCGGCAGCAGCGGGGCGGTGCCATAGCCGCCGCCGACGAGCACGGCGCGGGTCGGCGCGGACGGGATCGGGAACGGGTTGCCGAGCGGGCCGACGACGTCGAGCGACTCCCCCGCCCGGCGCTGCACCAGCCAGCGGGTGCCCGGCCCGTGCTCGGCGACGACGAACTCGATGGTGCCGGCCAGGGTGTCGCGTGGCTTCGCGCCGCAGAGGGCGAAGGCCCGTCGAAGGATCATCGACGTGTTCTCGCCGCCGACTGCTACCGCGACGAAGTGGCCGGGCTTGAACCGCGCGGC
>DATFTS010000004.1:0-6665 GCA_035261645.1 Jatrophihabitans sp.
CTGGTGGTTGTGCCCGGGTTGGGCGAGATGGCGCTGCGTTACTACAACCGGCGCTATCCCATCGACGTGCGTGTGCGGGCAACGATCAAGGTGTGCTTCGCCGACCCGTCGCGCTATCCGCAGGAGCGTTACCGCGAGGCGGTCGAGGAGGCGAAGGCACGCGCCGAGATGCCGTGGGCCGTATCGGCGCTGGCCAGGTCAACCCGCGGTCTGGCCGCCGCACAGTTCCTGCACGGACGGGTCGGCTGGGCGACCTTGCGTGAGATCAGCGCGCCCACGCTGGTGGTGTGGGGCGACACCGACCGCCTGGTCGCACCCGATCTCGCGCCCTACGTCGCGGCGGCCATCCCGGACTCGCGGCTGCTCGTCATGAGCCACATCGGGCACACGGCCATGATGGAGGACCCCGAAACGACGGCTCGGGCCGTGCTCGGTCTGGTGGATGACGCGGCTGCGGTGGAGGCCGACGCAGACTCCGCATGATCGGGTTCGTTCCGGCCGGCGCGGCGCGATATGGCAGCCTTGCCATGTGCCGGCCCCGCGTGACTCGAGGCAGGGCGGCCCGACGGTGAACCGCGAGCGCACGTCGCGGCGGACGCGAGACTCGCGGTGGCGCGGCTTCGCGAAGCGGTATGGCTGGCGCGCGTACGCACTGCCGGTGCTTGTCGTGATCACCGTGGCGGCGCTGCTGTCGAGCACGGCGGTGCGCAGGCAGCTGGCTGGAGACACCAGACCCCGGCAGACGGCTGCCGTTGTTCCGCCGACTGCCTCGTCGAGCATGACGCTGAAGAACGACGCACCGGCCGGCAACGTCAACGACAACGTGTTGAAGGTCGGTGCGCTGCCGCCCGGACCGCCGTACCCGATGCACGGCGACGGCACCTACCGCGTGCTGCCAGGCAGCACGGCAACCGTCGGGTCGGGTCAGCTGTATCGCTACAGCGTCGAGGCGGAGAACGGAGTCACGGGGGTCGATCTGCGGCAGTTCGCCGACCTGGTCGTCAGCACCCTTTCCGACAAGCGCAGCTGGGCTGGGCACGGCGTCGCGTTGCGGCGCGTGAGCAGCGGGCCGGTCGATTTCCACGTGACGCTGACCTCGACACTCACCACGCGCAAGCTCTGCGGCTACACCGTGCACGTCGAGACGTCCTGCTTCGCGTCGGCCGGCGGCACGTCCGACGTGAACCGGGTGGTGCTGAACGTCGCACGCTGGGTGCGCGGCTCGGCCGCGTATGTCGGCGACCTTGCCGCGTACCGCGTCTACATGATCAACCACGAGGACGGGCACGCCCTCGGGCACCGGCACGCGCACCAGTGCCTGCCCGGCGGCCTCGCGCCGGTGATGATGCAGCAGACGTTCGGGCTGCGCTCGGCCCAGACCGGCCGGCTCTGCCAGGCCAATCCGTGGCCCTACCCTCCGGGTGCGAAGGGAGCACCGGGAGCCGAGCAGCCGGACACGCCGCAGAACGACGAATACGGCCTGTCCGATTGAGCCGAGCGCGAGCCTTTCCTCCGCCGCGGACGCTCGCGCTCGGGTCGGAGCGTCCGCAGCGGAGGAAAGGCCGACCCGACCCGGGCGCGGGTGTGGCCAGGGGCGGGGGAGAATGGACGCAGGAATGTCGCCGCGGCAGTAGCCGTTGAAGTCTTGACTACGAAACCTAGCCCGAGGAAGTGTCGTGTCCTTGCCGCCACTGGTGGAGCCCGCCGAGTCGCTGACAATCGATGAGGTCCGCCGTTACAGCCGCCACTTGATCATCCCGGACGTCGCGATGGACGGGCAGAAGCGGTTGAAGAACGCCAAGGTGCTGTGCATCGGCGCCGGCGGGCTGGGGTCGCCGGCCCTGATGTATCTCGCGGCGGCGGGCGTCGGCACGCTCGGCATCGTCGAGTTCGACGTGGTCGACGAGTCGAACCTGCAGCGGCAGATCATCCACGGCCAGAGCGACATCGGCCGCTCGAAGGCAGAGTCGGCGCGCGACACCGTCCGCGAGATCAATCCGCTGATCAACGTCAACATCCACGAGCAGCGCCTCGATTCGTCCAACGTGATGGAGCTGTTCGCGCAGTACGACCTGATCGTCGACGGCACCGACAACTTCGCGACGCGATACCTCGTCAACGACGCCTGCGTCCTGCTAGGCAAGCCCTACGTCTGGGGCTCGATCTATCGCTTCGACGGCCAGGCGTCGGTCTTCTGGGCTGAGTACGGGCCGTGCTACCGCTGCCTCTACCCGGAGCCGCCGCCGCCCGGCATGGTGCCGTCGTGCGCCGAGGGCGGGGTGCTCGGCGTCCTGTGCGCGTCGATCGGCTCCATCCAGGCCACCGAGGCGATCAAGCTGCTCACCGGCATCGGTGAGCCGCTGCTGGGCTCGCTCATGGTGTACGACGCGCTCGAGATGAACTACCGCAAGATCAAGGTCCGCAAGGACCCGAACTGCGCAGTGTGCGGCGAGCACCCGACGGTCACTGAGCTGATCGACTACGAGGCGTTCTGCGGCGTGGTGTCCGAAGAGGCCCAGCAGGCCGCGACCGGGTCGACGATCACGGCCGCCGAGCTCAAGGAGCTGATCGACTCGGACAAGCCGCTCTTCTTGGTCGACGTCCGTGAGCCGGCGGAGTGGGAGATCGTGCGCATTCCCGGTGCCACGCTGATCCCCAAGGACGAGATCCTGCGTGGTGATGCACTGGCCAGCCTGCCGCAGGACAAGCAGATCGTCATGTACTGCAAGACCGGTGTTCGCTCGGCCGAGACGCTCGCCGCCGTCAAGAGGGCGGGCTTTTCCGACGCAGTGCACGTGCAAGGCGGGGTCACTGCCTGGGCGCACCAGGTCGACCACACTTTGCCTGTCTACTGAGGCGCCTGTCTACTCAGGCCGATCAGGGGTAGAACTGGCCCATGGCCGATCTGCTCCCCTTGTTCCTATCCGCACAGCGCGCCTTCGGCGATCGCGTACACGCTGTCCGCGACGACCAGTGGCAGCTGCCAACTCCTGATACCGAATGGAGCGTCGCTGATCTCGTCGAGCACCTGATCGGCGAGAACCGGTGGGCCGCGCCGCTCGTGCACGGCCTCGACCTCGACGCCGCAGCCAAGGTGGTGGAAGGGTCGCGCAAGCTGCCGGTCGACGGTGGGGTGGGAGCGAACCTCGCTGAGGAGTGGGACGAGGCGTCCATCGCCGCTTCGGACGCCTTCAGCGAGGACGGCGCTCTGGACCGCACCGTCGAGCTGTCCCGCGGCCCGACGCCGGTGCGCACCTACATCAGCGAGATGATCTTCGACCACCTCGTGCATGCTTGGGACCTCGGCAAGGCGATCGGCTACGACAAGCCGCTGCCCGCCGACGTCATCGAGACGGTGTATCCGATGGTCCGCGAGATGAAGAGCGAGCTGGCGTCCAGTGGCTTGTTCGCGCCGGCGGTCGACATGCCGGAGGATGTCTCCATCCTCGACAAGCTGATTGCGCTTACCGGTCGCGATCCGCGCTGACCTCCCTCACCGCGGTCGGCTGACCAGCCGCCCGCTGGGCGGCGCAGAAGGACAGCAGCGGTGATTCGAGAGCGACGACATCGCGGCTCACTGCTCGGACGTCCGTCTGCCCGCACATCGCCAGAGCGATCACGAGTTCGGCCCGCAGGATCTCAACGATCCGTTGCAGCCCTGCGGCGCCATCGACTGCCAGTCCCCAGAAGATCGGACGGCCGATGAGGACGGCGCGGGCGCCGAGCGCCAGCGCCTTGACGACGTCCGTACCGCGTCGAACGCCGCCGTCCACGAACACCTCCACATGCTCGCCCACAGCGGCGGCGATCTCGGCAAGCACCTCCACTGCGGCCGGAGTGGTGTCGAGGTTGCGCCCGCCATGGTTCGACACGACGACGGCCCGTACCCCCGCGTCAACGCACCGCTGCGCGTCGTTGGCGTTCATCACGCCTTTGGCGACGATGGGGAGCGGCGCGTCGCGCACGATCCGCTCGAGATCGGACCAGGTCGCGCCGTTGTCAAGCTGAGCGCTGGCGCCGGAGAAGTTGGGCGATGGTTGCTGGCGGTACTTATTGCGGATGTTGCGCTCCCGGCGCGGTGGGTAGGGCGGCGAGTCGAGGGTCAAGCAGATCGCGCGGTAGCCGGCCGCCGCCGCCCGCTCCATCAGTGCCGCGGTCAACTGGCGATCGCGGTAGATCCCCTGCTGGAACCACTTCGCCCCCGCGGCAGCGCGTGCGGTCTCCTCGAGCGGCAAGCTGCCATTGACCGCCACAACCATCAGCGTGCCGGTGCTGGCAGCGGCTTGCGCCGTCGCGGCCTCGCCGTCCGGATGTGCGCGGTCGTGGAACCCGGTTGGCGCGAACAGCAGCGGCATCTCGATGTTGTCACCGAGCACGGACGTCGTCATGCAAATCTTGCTCGTGTCGACCAGCACCCGGGGCAGCAGGAGCAGCGCGTCGAACACCGCGCGGGCACGTTTGATCGTCAGTTCGTCAGCAGCGCCGCCGGCGACGAAGTCGTACTGCTCCGGCGGCATCAACTCGCGGGCAAGTGCTTCGTATTCGTAGACGTTCGCGGGTTCGACACTCATTCAGCTACCTGGCAATTCGCCTGGATCGACACGCTGCTCACCAACTCGGCAATATTGACACTCTGCGGATACTGAATACGATCGGTAAACCTTGGCATGACGGCACTGTCAGTACAAGCCACCAGATCGACTCCGACAGTTGGTGAGGCCACGTTGTCCCACGACACTGCACCGCTGCCCGGCACGGCGCCGCTGTCACGCGCGACGGCCGGCCCGATTGTGCGGCGCCGGAAGCGGTCGCTTTCGGCATCGGGTCCGCTCGCCCGCTGGTTGCTTCCCATCGGCTCGCTCGTCGTCTTCATCTCGATCTGGCAGCTCGTCGGTGGACGGGTGGACCCGCTGCTGTTCGCCACGCCGTCATCGGTGGTACGAGCGCTCTGGCACATGATCGACAGCGGGGTGCTCGGGCCCGCGTTCGTGACGTCGATGGAGGATCTGGCCGTCGGCTACGCGCTTGCGGTCGCGGTCGGCATCATGGTGGGCCTCCTGGTAGGACGCAGCCAGGTCGTCGAACGCGTGCTGAACCCGTACATCAACTTCTTCCAGGCGACCCCACTGATCGCGCTGGTGCCGCTCGTCGTCATCTGGTTCGGCATCGGGTTCGAGGCTCGCATCGTCGTCGTGTTCATGCTGGCCGTCTGGTCGATCCTGATCAGTACCGCCGCCGGCGTGAAGCAGACGCCGTCGTCGTTGAAGGAAGTCGGGCGCGTCTACAAGTACAACTGGCTGCAGTCCATCACCCGCATCGAGTTACCGAACGCGGTCCCGAGCATCTTCGCGGGCCTGCGAATCGCGCTCGGCAAGGCGCTGATCGGCATGGTGATCGCGCAGATGGAGATCACGACCACCGGCCTGGGCGGTCTGGTTGTCAACTACGGCAATGCCTTCAAGACGGCGTATCTGCTGGGCGCGATCTTCACCGCGTCCCTGGTCGGCGTGGTCGCCGCGGTGATCCTCGAGCTGATCCGCAAATGGATCTTCCCATGGACGGTCTCCGACGAAAGCGGTGCGAGACCGCCGGAGATCAAGCCGGGCAGGACGTTGTCGTAGATGTCGAACAACGGTTCCGCGTCCCCGGCCATCGTCATCCGTGGTGTCGGGAAGGAGTACGCGCAGCGCAACAGGAAGAGCGGCAGCAACGTCGTCCTGCAGGATGTCGACCTCGAGATCCGGACCGGCGAGTTCGTGAGCCTGGTCGGAACCTCCGGCTGCGGCAAGACGACCCTGCTGCGCATGATCGGCGGGCTGACGGCCTACGAGCCCGGCGAGATCTATGTGGAGGGGAAGCTGGTGCGCAGCATCCCGCGTCGCATCGGTTTCGTCTTCCAGGACTCGGCGCTGATGCCGTGGCAGACCGTGTGGGAAAACGTGCGGGTCGGGCTCAACGAGAGTCGCCGGCAGTTCTCCCGCGATGAGATCAAGTCGAAGGTCGACGCCGCGCTGGAACTCGTCGGGCTGGGGGCATACGCCAACTACCTGCCGCGGCATATCTCCGGTGGCATGCAGCAGCGGGCCGGGTTGGCCCGTGCGCTCGTCGGCCAGCCGGACATCCTGCTGATGGACGAGCCGTTCGGCGCGCTGGACGCGTTCACGCGGATGCGACTTCAGGAGGAGCTTGCCAGCATCGTGGCGCGCACGTCCGCGACCACCGTCTTCGTGACGCACGACGTGGACGAAGCGGTGTTCCTGTCCGACCGAGTGGCGGTCATGTCCGCGAATCCCGGGACGATCACCGCGCTGATCGACATCGACATCCCGCGGCCCAGGTTGCAGCGCACCGAAATGCTCGGCAACTACCACGTCGCGCAGTTGCGCGACCACGTGCTCAGCCTGGTACTCAACGGGGGCGGCACCGCGGGGGAGCGCGCAGCGCGGCGCGACGAGCCCGAACCGACGTGGAGCCGCAACTAGATCCGTTTGCGGGCCCGCACCGTTCGCTGAGCCGAGCCCACTCCGCTGCCCAATACATGTGAATTCAGTATTCAAAAACCATCGCAACATCACCGGAGGTACACCGTGAGAGCGAACCCACGACGCGCAGCCACGCACCGCGCGGCACTGGCCTCGCTGGCAGTCGTCTGCACAGCGACCCTG
>DATFTS010000005.1:0-8982 GCA_035261645.1 Jatrophihabitans sp.
GAGGAAGGCGGCGTCCGCGCCGGAACGAACGCGGTGCGATGGTTGCTCGACCCGATCGACGGCACCGTCAACTTCGTTCTGGGCATCCCCCAGTTCGCGGTGTCGGTGGCCGCCGAGGTCGATGGTGTGGTGGTGGCGGGAGCCGTCTGCAACCCTGCGTCGGGCGAGACGTTCCACGCCCGACGCGGAGCGGGCGCCTACCTCGGGGATCAGCGGCTGCGCGGACCCCGAGACGTCCCGCTTGCCCGAGCGGTGGTGGGCACCGGATTCGGCTACGACGCGCAGATGCGTGCACGGCAGGCCAAGGTGGTCGCGCCGCTGCTGCCCCGGATCGCCGACATCCGTCGGCTCGGTGCTGCGTCGCTGGACCTCTGCTTCGTCGCCGCAGGTCGCCTCGATGCGTACTTCGAGGCTGGACTGAACCCGTGGGACCACGCCGCCGGCGGGCTGGTGGCGTTCGAGGCCGGCTGTGTCCTCAGTGGGCTGCGCGGGCGGCCGCCCGGGAGAGCCTTCTATGCCGCAGCGCCCCCGCATCTCGCGGCGGAGCTCTTCGCGCTGCTGGAGAGGATGGATGCGGACGCCGTCAGCAGCTAGCGCTGGAGGACGGCGCGGGGCTGCTGGGTCCGCCGGTCGTCAGCTGGATCTTCGCCTTCTGCAACGCCGCGGTGACTGAACTGGCGGAAGCGACAGAGCGGTACTTGTCGCCCAGCGAAAGGACGATCGTGCTGCTCTTGCTCTGGGTAGTGACCATCCGTGCGCCCGGCAGGTAATAGTGCAGCAACTGGGCGCTCTTTGCTGCGCCGGGACCGAAGCGGATCTCGGCGACGCCGCGAACGTGGACTTTGCTCACATCGTTCCCCGCGGGCCGCGGGATGTTGAACCCATCAGAGGCGAGCGTCGTACGTGCACGTGATGCGATGCCGGTACGGGTAGTGGAGTTGAGCACTTGGATGGTGATCTGTTGGGGGGCGGGCAGGGTGGCCGCAGGGACCGTCGATTTGGTGGGGCAGGACGCTTCGGCCTGGCTCGCGCCTCCGCGGTGCAGCACCCGCCACCACACGATGGCGGCAAGAAGCAGCAAGGCGACCAGCGCGACGAGCGCGGGCACGGGGCGCCGCGTCATCGTGCTCGGCACGGCATCGACCTCCTCGGCGCCCGCGGTTCCCTGCGTGTCCGCCCAAATTCTGTGCATACGGGAAGGTGGGAAATCGTAACGGCGCCGGCCACGGGAATGTCGGTGGCCACCCGGCGCGTTTGCCGGAAACATCGACGCGGTACCGTTCCGCGGCCGACGCGTACAACAGGCGAGGATCCACCCCCGGCCCGCGGGCACAAAACGCGGCGTCCGAACGTTGCAGCGCCGAACGACCGAACTTTGCACCGCTCGAGAACTGAACCACAGCACTGGGGAGACCCCCAAAGGGAGTTGACGAAGGAATGGCGACTGACTACGACGCGCCGCGTCGCGGAGATGTCGACGAACTGAACGAGGATTCGATCGAGGAGCTCAAGGCTCGCCGGGCCGAGGCTCAGTCCGGCTCGATCGATGTGGACGAAACCGAACTGGCGGAGTCCCTAGAGCTGCCCGGCGCAGACCTGTCCAGCATGTCCGGCGAGGAACTGACTGTCCGCGTCCTGCCTAAGCAGAGCGACGAGTTCACCTGCTCGGTGTGCTTCCTGGTCCACCACCGCAGCCGCCTGGCCCGCGAACGCAAGGGCCAGCTGATCTGCCGGGACTGCGCTTAGGCCGATCTTGTTGCGTGACGGAGGCCCCGGGGCTCGGGGCGCACCAAGGTTCGTGGGGCAGTCGCGCCCGTTCGCCGATCTTGTTGCGTGACGGAGGCCTCGGGGCTCGCGGAGCAACAAGGTCCGTGGCGGGGGTCGGTTACAAGCTGGCTCGCAGGCTGCCGCCGCCGTCCACTACGAGGGTTTGGCCGGTTATCCATGCGGCGTCGGACGAGGCGAGGAAGGCGGCGGCTGCCCCGATGTCGGCGGGTTCGCCCAGCCGGCCCAGCGGGTAGGCGGCGGCTGCGGACGCCTCGTCCGGCTCGTACAGCGCCCGCGCGAACTTGGTCTTGACGATCGCGGGTGCGATTGCGTTCACGCGCACCCGGGGCGCGAGCTCGGCCGCTAGTTGCAGCGTCAGCCCGATCAGCGCTGACTTGCTGACCCCGTAATACGCGATGCCTGGCGCCGGACTGAGACCGGCGACTGATGCCATGTTCACCACTGCGCCTGGCCGCTCCTTGCCGAGCCCGGCGGCGAGCGCGCGCTTGGTCCAGGCCAGCGCGGCGAGGACGTTGACCTCCATGATCTTGCGCGCGGCCGACTCGTCGATCTCCGTCAGCGGTCCGTACGCCGGGTTGATCCCGGTGTTGTTGACCAGCACATCCAGGCTGCCGAACTCGCGCACCGCGGTGGCGATGGCCTCCTCTTGGTGCTCTGCGCTGTCCGCTGCTCCCGCGACTGAAATGGCGGCCGGTCCGGCGTCGAGTTCGGCCAGCGCCGCCGCGAGACCTTCGGGCTTGCGCGCAGTGATCACGACCCGCGCGCCCTCTTCGACCAATCGCCGGGCAACTGCGAGGCCGATGCCTCGGCTGGCTCCGGTGACGATGGCGACCTGTCCGTCGAAGCGGCGACCGTGCGCTGTGCTTGTCACGCGACGCAACATAGCGCCCGGTCAGAGCGAGGCGCGTATCGCCTTGACCAGACCGTCGGGATGGCGAGTGCTCAGCACCCAGTAAGGGGTCGGGTCGTCCTCGTCGTCCAACCACACCTGCACGCCGGGGCCGATCCACGGCCGGATCGAGACGAATGCAGCCGGGTCGCCTTCACGCCCGACGACGCGACGCAGCGTCCGGCTGTCCAGTGCGATGACACCGCTCACGTACCGAAGCGGTAGGTGTGCACCACGCACCCGGAGTTCGCCGCGGGAGATCTCAACGCGGGCGCGTCCCATCCACCAGACCATGACGATGGAGAGTGGGACGAGCGTGCCGAAGGGGATCCAGTCCGTCAGCCGCAGTCCAGAGATGTGGAACTCGCCCGCGATGATGCAGGCGACGCCGACCGCCACGACGTACCACCACCACGGTGTGCGCAGTACCTCGCGGTAGGTCACGTCGGCGAATCCGGAACGACGCGGATCATGGCTGCGGTCGCTGCCCGGGCTCACGTGGTCGAGGGTAGCCTCGTGGCCCGTGACTACAGCGCCGAGCGCACCGCTCGAAGTGCAGGTACAGCGCCTCGATGCTGACGTGCCGCTTCCCGCCTACGCGTTGCCCGGCGATGCCGGCGCAGACATCGTCACTGCGGCCGACATCACGCTGGCGCCGGGCGAACGGGCGGTGCTGCCGACAGGCATCGCGATCGCCGTGCCTGACGGCTACGCCGCATTCGTCCACCCGCGTTCGGGTCTGGCGGCCCGGGCCGGTCTCGGGCTCGTCAACGCTCCTGGCACGATCGACTCCGGCTACCGCGGCGAGATCAAGGTGATCGTCATCAACCACGACTCGGCGCAGCCGCTCCACCTCGCGCGTGGCGAACGTGTCGCCCAACTCGTGATCCAGCGCGTCGAGAGGGTGCGGTTCGTCCAAGTCGACCAACTGCCGACCTCCGTGCGTGGCGCGGGCGGACACGGCTCGACGGGCGGGGCGGCCGTCCTTTCTGGACGGCCCTTGCAGGATCTTGAGGGAGGACGGCAGTAATGCCGGGACGACGCAGGCAGAAGCGCACCGAGCGCTCCAAGCTGGACGCCACGCCGCCGTGGGACACCCGCAGCCGCGACGAGCCGGCCGCGACCACGGGACCGTACGACGAGCGGGATGCGCCCGAGGACGACGTCCAGCGGGTCGATCTGGGGGCGCTGCGCATCCCGGTGGCCGCCGGCTACGACATCCGCGTTGACATGAACGAAGCCCAGCAGGTGGTCTCGGCAACGCTCGCCGCGCCCGACGGCACATTGCAACTCGGCGTCTTCGCCGCGCCACGCAACGAGGGGATCTGGGACGCAGTTCGGGCCGAGATCGCCGACTCGCTCAACGGGCAGCGCCGAGCGTCGGCGGCCGAGGCGCAGGGACCGTTCGGCACCGAACTGCGCGGCAGCCTCCCGGGCGAGGACGCGCGCAGCACGGTGCCCGTCCGCTTCATCGGAGTCGACGGGCCGCGGTGGTTCCTGCGCGGCCTGCTTGCCGGTCCGGCTGCCACCGATCCGGCGAAGGCGAAGCGATTCGAAGAGGCCTTCCGGCAGTGCGTGGTCGTGCGTGGCGCCGAGCCGCTTCCGGTTCGCGAACCAGTGCCCTTGAAGCTGCCCGGAGACATCGAGCTGCCGCCCACCGAGTGACTACGCTGGACCTGTGGGTAAGCGTCCGTCCCTCATGCACCGCCTGACGGCGAGTGCGTCGCGCCTCGACGCCGACGAGTTGCGCGAGCAGGTCGAGGAGCGGTGCTGCGTCCCGCTCGACGATCTCAAGATCGGCGCGTTCGCGCAGGTGGTGGGCCGGCTGCGTGCGGTGGTCTACACGCCGAGCGAGACGGTGCCGACCCTCGAGGCCGAGCTGTTCGACGGATCTGACTCGATCGACCTGGTCTGGCTCGGCCGGCGCCGGATCGTCGGTCTGGAACCCGGCCGGCGCGTGGTGGCGCGCGGGCGGGTGGGCGTCCACAACGGCCGCAGGGCGATCTACAACCCCTGGTACGAGCTTCTCCAGTCCTCGAAATGAGCGAACCGTCCCCGAAAGAGAGCACGGAAGAGAGCACGCAAGACAGCGCGGACGAGAGCACGGCTGTCGACCTCCGGGAGACGTTCCGCAAGCAGCTCATCCAGAGCATCGGCGGATGGACCGGCGCGCTGATCACCGCCATCCCCACCGCAGTGTTCATCGTGGTGAACGTCGCCTCGACGCTGCGCTGGGCGATCGTCGCCGCGGTCGGTTCCGCTGTGCTGCTCGCCAGCTACCGGCTCGCGCGGCGGCAGTCGATCCAGCAGGCGGTGTCCGGCCTGCTCGGCGTGGCGGTTGCCGCGGTCATCGCGGCGCGCACCGGGCAGGCCCGCGGCTATTTCCTGTTCGGCATCTGGACGAGCTTCCTCTACGCCGTGCCGTTTGCCGTGTCGATCGTGGTGCGCCGTCCACTGGTCGGCGTGCTGTGGGAGTTCCTCGACCCCACGCCTGCGGCCGACGACGACCGGCCTTGGCACAAGCGGCGCGTCCTGCTGATGGCCTACACGTGGGCCACGCTGGCATGCACAGTGGTGTTCCTGTCGCGCGGCATCGTCCAAGCCATGCTCTACCACCGCAACGCGACGGGGTGGCTGGCATTCGCACGGATCGCGATGAGCTACCCGCTGTTCCTCGCCGCGGTCGGGTTCAGCTTCCTGGTCGTCGGCCGGGCGCGGCGGCGGTTGGCGAACTCAGCCGGGCAGCACCGAACGGCGTAGCGGCTCCTCGGCCTCGGGTAGGGCGACGAACAGCAACTCGTCGCCGGGTTCGAGCGGCTCCTCGGGCGTCGGGCTGATCACCCGTCGCCCGCGCACGATGCCGACCAGCGTCGCGTCCTTCGGCAGGTGCAGATCACGCACCGGGTGCCCCGAACAGGGTGCGTTGTCCGGCAGGGTGAGCTCGACGAGGTTGGCCTGGCCCTCGCGGATGCCGAACAGCCGGACGATGTCGCCAACCTCGACAGCTTCCTCGACGAGGGACGCGAGCACCCGTGGCGTGGACACCGCGACGTCGACGCCCCAGGCGTCCGTGAACAGCCACTCGTTCGCCGGGTGGTTGATCCGCGCCACCACACGCTTCACCGCGAACTCGGTCTTCGCGAGCAGCGAGACGACGAGATTGACCTTGTCGTCGCCCGTTGCGCCCACCACGACGTCGCAGTCCTCGAGCTTCGCCTCTTCCAGGTTGGCGACCTCACAGGCGTCACCCAGGAACCACTCGGCGCCCTTGATCCGGTCCGGCTTCACCTTCACCGGGTCTTTGTCGATCAGCAGCACCTCGTGCTTCTTGTCCAGCAGCTCTCGAGCGATCGAGCGTCCGACCGCACCTGCGCCGGCGATGGCGACTCGCATCACGCACTCACCTCCGGCGGGTGTGCGGCGATCTCGTGCAGATTCACGCGCCGGTCGTCGGGCGCGACCACGTGCAGCATGTCGCCGGACTGGATCAGGGTGGAGGGCGACGGCAGCTGCCCGGTGCCGAAGCGGGTGAGCACGGCAACCCGGGTGCCGGTGGCCGTCTCGAACTCGCTGATCGACTTGCCGATCCAGCCCTCGTTCGGCGTGACGGCGACGAGGGCGACTGCGCCGGACGGGTCACGCCACGCCTCGGCGGTCGTCTCGCCCAGCACGGCTTTCAGCAACCGCGCCGACGTCCACGGCACGGTGGCGACCGTCGGGATGCCGAGCCGTTCGTAGACCTCGGCGCGCTTGGGGTCGTAGATGCGCGCGACGACGCGCTGCACGCCGAACGTTTCGCGGGCCACACGCGCGGCGATGATGTTCGAGTTGTCGCCGCTGCTCACGGCGGCGAACGCGCCCGCCTGCTCGATGCCGGCCTCGATGAGCGTCTCCCGGTCGAAACCGATCCCGGTGATCGTGTTGCCCGGGAAGTGGTCGCCGAGGCGGCGGAACGCGACGCTGTCCTGGTCGATGACCGACACCGTGTGGTCCAGCGGTGCCAGCTGGAGCGCCAGGGCCGCGCCGACCCGACCGCACCCCATGATGACGATGTGCACGGGCCGGATAGTACGTGCCGTACGACTGTGACCGAGCCCCGCAGTACCGTTCGCTCGTGGCCACAATTACCCGGGTGCTGAAGCGGGTGATCATCGGGACACCGATGAGCTCGGAAGCGGCAGCCCACACGCTGCTGCAGAAGCGGCTGGCGTTGCCGATCTTCGCCTCTGACGCACTGTCCAGCGTCGCCTACGCGACGCAGGAAATCTTGCTGGTTCTGACGGTTGGCGGCACCGCGTTCCTCTACCTGACGCCCTGGGTGGCTACAGCCGTCGTGGTCCTGATGGCGGCGGTGGTGGCGTCGTACCGCCAGCTCGTCCGGGCCTATCCCACGGGCGGTGGCGACTACGAGGTGGCCAGCAAGAACATCGGGCGGGCGGCCGGCGTCATCGTGGCAAGCGCGCTGCTGGTCGACTACGTGATGACAGTCGCGGTCTCGGTGTCCTCAGGTGTGGACAACATCATCTCGGCGGTGCCGTCGCTCGCCGACAAGCGCGTCGAGCTCGCGCTCGCCTTTGTCGCGCTGCTCGCCGCGGTGAACCTCCGTGGCCTGCGGGAGGCCGGTCTCACCTTCGCCGCGCCGACCTACCTGTTCGCGAGCGGCGTGTTCATCATGATCGTCACCGGCCTGCTCAGGACCTTCTTCGGTTCCGCGCCGGTCGCAGAGAGCGCGAGGTACCACATCGCGGCCCAGCACGGGTACACCGCGCTCAGCTTCTTCGCGCTCACATTCCTCGCGCTGCGCGCGTTCTCGTCCGGTTGTACGGCGCTCACCGGCGTGGAGGCGATCGCGAACGGCGTGCCGGCCTTCCGCCCGCCGAAGGCCCGAAACGCACAGTTGACGCTGTTGGCGATGGGCGCCATCGCGGTGACCATGTTCGCCGGGCTCACGGCGCTCGCGCTGATCACCAAAGTGCACATCACGGATCCGACGTCGAACAGCTGCCGCTTCACGAACTTCCCCGGCCCCTGCCAGTCCGCTCAGCAACGCACGGTGATCGCCCAGGTGGCGAGTGCGGTGTTCGGAGGACACCACTCGGTCGGGTTCTTCTACATCCAGGCGACCACGGCCCTGATCCTCGTGCTGGCGGCGAACACCGCCTTCAACGGCTTCCCGCTGCTCGGTTCGATCCTTGCGCGCGACCGCAACCTGCCTGCCCAGTTGAACAACCGGGGTGACCGGCTGGCGTACAGCAACGGCATCGTCGCGCTCGCGATCGTCGCCGGTGCGCTGATCTGGATCTACGACGCCAACGTCACGCGGCTGATCCAGCTCTACATCATCGGCGTGTTCACGTCGTTCACGCTCGGGCAGTCCGGCATGGTGCGCCACTGGAACCGGCTGCTGCGCAGCGAGCGCGATCCCCTGGAACGCGCTCGGATCGTGCGGTCCCGCGCGATCAACGCGTTCGGCGGCTCGCTGTCCGGCGTCGTGCTGGTGATCGTGATCATCACGAAGTTCACCAAGGGCGCGTACCTGGTCTTGATCGCGATGCCGATCCTGTACCTGGTCATGCGGGCGATCAACCGGCACTACACGCGCGTGTCAGAGGAACTCGCCACCGAGGACACCGGGCTGACGCTGCCCGCGCGCAACCACGTCATCGTCTTGGTGTCGAAGGTGCACAAGCCGGCGTTGCGCGCGCTGGCCTTCGCAAAGGCAACCCGCCCGGACACGCTGACCGCGTTGACGGTGAACGTCGATGACGAGGCCACTCGCGCGCTGCAGGCCGAGTGGGAGCGGCATGACCTACCCGTGCCACTGACCGTTCTGGAGTCGCCGTACCGGGAGGTCAGCCGTCCGCTCATCGACTACATCAGGAAGCTGCGCACCAACCGTCCGCGCGACGTGGTGAGCGTCTTCATCCCCGAGTATGTGGTCGGGCACTGGTGGGAGCACCTGCTGCACAACCAGTCCGCACTGCGGTTGAAGACCCGATTGCTGTTCCAGCCGGGGGTGATGGTTACCAGCGTGCCTTGGCAGCTCGCCTCCAGCGCAAACATCGCCGACCGCGAGTTCCGGCCGGACGGACCGAACGTGCCGCCGGTGACTGCGTCGCCTGCGGCGGCGTCGCGCCCGGCACCGGAGCCAGAGGTCGACACGTCGGACGAGGCTCGCGTCGGCGGTGGCTGAGCCGGCCGTCGGGGACCTGCTCGAGCTGGACGTCGGTGCCGTGGCCCAGGGCGGCTACTGCGTGGCTCGCCACGCTGGTCGGGTGGTGTTCGTCCGCCATGCGCTGCCGGGT
>DATFTS010000006.1:0-17188 GCA_035261645.1 Jatrophihabitans sp.
GGGAGCGGTGCCGCTCGCGCTCCAGCGTGGCCATCGCTGGCTCTACGGCGTGGGGCGCTACGACGGCAGCGAGCTGCGCTTCTACCGCGCGCTGGGCTGGGGCACGCGGCCCTCACGGGTGCTGCGGCGCGGTCACGTCGAGGTGCTGGGCCGGCGTGAGCCGACGAACGCCGAGCGCGGTTCCTTGCCGGCGACGTCGGTCGTCGTGGAGGTGCGCACCGACGGCGAGATGGTTGCGTTCGCGATCGGCGAGAGCGCGTTCACGGGATTCGTGTCGTGGCTGGAGTCGTCGGCGCCGCGTTGACGCGTCAGGCAAGGCCTAACCTCTCGACGATCTCAGCCGCCTGAGCGGACGGCTCAGGGCCGATATGGACGGTGATCGCCTGCTCGTCCGGCTCGGGTGGCTCGAGATCTGCGAGCTGCGAGTCGAGCAGGGACTCCGGCATGTAGTGACCCTGCCGCGCGGCGAGTCTCGCAGCGACGAGGTCGCGCGGACCGGCGAGGTACACGAACACCACGTGCGGGTCGCGCAGCATGTCGCGGTACTTGCGCTTGAGTGCCGAACAGGTGATGATCGCGGGCTCGCCGGCTCTGATGTGCTCATCGATCCATCCGCGCACGCGCGCCAGCCAGGGCCAGCGGTCCTCGTCCGTCAACGGCTGGCCGGCCGCCATCTTGGCGACGTTCTCCGGCGGGTGCAGATCGTCGCCTTCGCCGAAGTCCCAACCCAACCGCTCGGCGAGCACGTGACCGACGGTGGACTTCCCCGAGCCGGAGACGCCCATCAGGACGAGGATCGGCGGCCGGGCGAAGTCGGTCACTGCCGGTCGCCGCCCGGCTGCCACAAGACGTCACCGCCAGGGTTCGCGACTCGGCTCAGGATGAAGAGCAGATCCGAGAGCCGGTTCAAATACAGCACCGCAGTTCGGCTGGTGTGCTCCGGGTCGGTGGCCACCAGCTCCCAGGCACTGCGCTCGGCGCGCCGTGCCAGCGTCCGCGCCTGGTGTAGTAGCGCGGCTCCGGGGGTCCCGCCGGGCAGGATGAAGCTGTCCAGCTTCGGCAGATCCGCGTTGAACTCATCACACCAGCGCTCGAGACGCTCCACATAGGACGGCTCGACCCGCAATGGCTGGTATTTCGGATCCTCGACCACCGGTGTGCACAGGTCGGCGCCGAGGTCGAACAGGTCGTTCTGGACGGTGCGCAGCACCGCCGCGACGGGCTCCGGGAGCTGGCCGAGCGCGAGAGCGACACCGATCGCGGCGTTCGTCTCGTCACAGTCTGCGAATGCACCGACACGCGGGTCGGTCTTCGGCACTCGGGACATGTCGCCGAGCGCCGTCGTACCGTCGTCGCCGGTCTTCGTATAGATGCGCGTGAGATGGACGGCCACAGGTCGAAGGTAGCCTGCATGCGGGCCAGACAAGACCGGAGCAGGGAGAACAGGCGTGCAGGTGCTGAGGGTGACCGGTGGGGCTCGGCTTGCCGGAACGGTGGACGTGGTCGGCGCGAAGAACAGCGTGCTGAAGCTGATGGCCGCAGCGTTACTGGCGCCTGGCGACACGACCATCGGTAACCTGCCTGCCATTTCCGACGTCGCCATCATGCGGCAGCTCCTCGAACGGCTCGGCTGCACCGTCGTCGAGTCGAAGTATGACTCGATCGACCGGGTGACGATCAGCACGCCGGAGCGGCTCAGCCATGAGGCGCCTTACGAGCTGGTGCGCAAGATCCGGGGTTCCATCTGCGTCTTGGGCCCACTGCTCGCCCGCACCCGGCGCGCCAAGGTGGCACTGCCCGGCGGCGACGCGATCGGCTCGCGTCCGCTGGATATGCACTTCGCCGGCCTGGAGCGGATGGGCGCCGAGATCCGCACCGAGCACGGTTACATCGTCGCCGAAGCGCCCGACCTGCACGGTGCCTCGATCTGGCTGGACTTTCCCAGCGTGGGCGCTACCGAGAACATCATGACCGCAGCGGTGCTCGCGAAGGGCACCACCGTCATCGACAACGCCGCTCGCGAACCGGAGATCGTCGATCTGTGCCACATGCTGGTGGCGATGGGCGCTCAGATCGGTGGCATCGGCTCGTCCACCCTGGAGATCACGGGCGTGGAGGGCCTGCGGCCGGCGAGTCACAACGCGGTGCCAGATCGCATCGTCGCGGGCACGTGGGCGATAGCGGCACTCGCCACTCGTGGTGATGTCGCAGTCCGCGGCGCCCGCGCGGAGCACCTCGAGATCGCCCTCGACAAGGTCGCGCACGCCGGCGGTGAGGTGGAGGTTCTCGCCGACGGGTTCCGGGTGGCCATGGATCGCCGGCCCAAGAGCTTCGACGTGGTGACACTGCCCTACCCGGGCCTTGCTACCGACCTGCAGCCGCAGGCGATCGCGGCCCTTTCCGTCGCCGACGGCACCGCGATGATCACCGAGAACCTGTTCGAGGCGCGGTTCATGTTCTGCGACGAGATCGCCCGGATGGGGGCGGACGTCCGTACCGATGGCCACCATGCCGTCGTGCGCGGTCGCGAGCGGCTCTCTGGTGCACCGGTGCGGGCGACGGACATCCGGGCCGGCGTCGGCCTCGTGATCGCCGGACTGGTCGCCGAGGGCGTCACCGAGGTGGCCGACGTACACCACATCGATCGTGGCTACGTGCGTCTGGAAGAGCAGCTGCGCAGCTTGGGCGCGGACGTGCAGCGGATCGACTCGGACTCCTTCGGCGGCTGAGCCGGGGCCGGCTACGGACCCAGCAGGATCCGGGCCTTCTCGGCGTCCGCTTGGAAGACGAGAACGTCGACAGTCCCGTCGCGACGCGCAGACGTGGACGAGCGGATGCCCGCGGCGCCCAGTGTGGCGCGCCGTTCCAGCGCCTCATCGCGGCTCAGGCCGCTGAGCACCACAGTCAGCAGGCCGAGATCGCTCGCATCGGTGGCGTCGACGGGCCGTTTGGGACGGCTGTTGGGCCGCGACGGCCGGAACACCCACCGCGTGATGAACGCGAGCGCGCCGACGACGATGAGTGCGATGAGCGTCGGCGGCAGGGTGCCCACATCACCATCATGCTCGTGGCTGGGCCAGCCGCACCCGCCGGTCGTGCAGTGCCCGCATCACTGAGAGCAGCACGAAGTATCCGGTGCCGAGGTAGAGCAGAACCGGCACGACGTAGTAGTGGCGCGGGTAGGAGATCGTGCCGATGGCGAGGCCGCTGACCCAGCAGGCGGTGGCGAGCACCGTGTAGGGCCGCATCCACCTCGCCCGCGCGATGTGCGGGTAGGGCATGTTCGTGAGACAGAGCGCCGAGAGGACCAGGGTGAGGGTGACCCCGACCCAGGTGCGTGCCTCGAGCAGGAACATCACCGGCGCCGTAATGTTCCACGCGGCCGGGAAGCCGCGGAACCAGTTGTCGTCGGTCATCATGTCCTTGCGGGCGAACCAGATGGCGGACGTGAACACCATCACGCACAGCACCGCGATGCCGACGTTGTTTTGCGGCACGAGGTCGAACTCGTACATGAAGCAGGCCGGCACGATTACGCAGGCCACATAGTCGATGATGAGGTCGAGCATGAAGCCGTCGATCCGCGGCACGCGGGACTCGACCTCCAGCGCCCTGGCGATGGGCCCGTCGACCCCGTCGATCAGCAGGGTCAGGAGCATCCAGAAGATCGCGTAGTCGGGGTGGCCGGTGAGAATGTCGCGCAGCGAGAGCATCGCCGCGACGATTCCGAGAGTGGTGAAGACGTGCACGGCCCAGGCGCGGCTGCGCTGGGCGCGAGTGCACTCGGGCGGCGCCTGGTAGGCCGTCGTGGTATGGCTAGTCAGGGTCATGGCGCTTGAAGTGTGCCACGGATATGTGAAGGGAGCGTCGGTTCCGCTCAGCGCCTCCGGAGTTGATCACCGGACTCGACTGTCTCTCAGCGTGCGAGGTGCCCGCGCAAACCTGCCTCGCCGGAGCGCATCATCAGGGCGTGGTTGAACGCCAACGCGGGCCGCGCAACGCGGTCCGCCGCGCGCAGCAAGCCCCGGCCCACCCCGACATCCTCGTCGAACACCGCCACGGATCGCCCGTCCACGCCGGTGATCGTCCACTGGCTCGTCCCGTCGAGGTCACCGCTCAACCGCCCGCGCAGCACGTGCGCGGCGGGGTCCTCCGTTTCGCGCTCGATCACGAAGGTGAGGTCGTAGGGCAGCAGGCTGCGGCACACGAGTTCGCCGGACCGCGTGTCCAGCCACCGAGCCGACCGCACCTGGCGCCACCAGGTGGGATAGGACTCCACGTCGGCCAGCGCCTCGTAAACCTCGTCCGGAGGCGCATCGATGCGCCACTCGCTGCGGAATACGTACCGCTGCGGCATGGACACAGCGTGCCAGACCCGGATGCGAGGTCGGCCACACTGACGCGCGCCGATGGTGGGACGTCCCAATAAAATCGGTGGATTGCCCATGGAGGTGCCCCGCATGCCCTTTCCTGAGGACGAATCCCGCGACAAGCCGTGGCTGATGCGCACCTACGCCGGCCACTCGTCGGCCAAGGAATCCAACGCGCTGTATCACCGCAACCTTGCGAAGGGGCAGACCGGCCTGTCGATCGCCTTCGACCTGCCAACGCAGACCGGCTATGACCCCGACGCGGAGTTGGCGCGTGGCGAGGTCGGCAAGGTCGGTGTGCCGGTAAGTCACATCGGCGACATGCGGGCGCTGTTCGGCGGCATCCCCATGGAGCAGATGAACACCTCCATGACGATCAACGCCACGGCGATGTACCTGCTGGCGCTGTACCTTTCCGTCGCCGAGGAGCACGGCGCCGACTTCGCCCAGCTCGCCGGCACCACGCAGAACGACATCATCAAGGAGTACCTCTCCCGCGGAACGTACGTCTTCCCGCCGGGACCGTCGCTGCGGCTGATCACCGACATGATCGCGTACACGGTGGCGAACGTCCCGAAGTGGAATCCGATCAACGTCTGCAGCTACCACCTGCAAGAAGCTGGCGCGACGCCGGTGCAGGAGGTGGCATTCGCGCTGTGCACGGCGATCGCCGTCCTCGACGCTGTGCGCGAATCAGGCCAGGTGCCGGAGGAGAAGTTCGGCGAGGTCGTTGCCCGGATCTCCTTCTTCGTCAACGCCGGTGTGCGATTCGTCGAGGAGATGTGCAAGCTGCGCGCGTTCGGCCAACTATGGGACGAGATCACGCTCGAGCGTTACGGAGTGCAGGATCCGAAGCACCGGCGCTTCCGTTACGGGGTGCAGGTGAACTCGCTGGGGCTCACCGAGGCCCAGCCGGAGAACAACGTCTACCGCATCCTGCTCGAGATGCTCGCGGTGACCATGTCCCGCGACGCGCGCGCCCGAGCGGTGCAGTTGCCTGCGTGGAACGAGGCCCTTGGTCTGCCTCGACCGTGGGACCAGCAGTGGTCGCTGCGCATGCAGCAGGTGCTCGCCTTCGAATCGGACCTGCTTGAGTACGACGATCTGTTCGCCGGCTCTCGTGTCGTCGAGGCGAAGGTGGACGAGATCACGCGCGGGTCGCGTGCGGAGATCGACCGGATCCTTGAGATGGGCGGTGCCGTAGAGGCCGTCGAGTCCGGCTACCTCAAGTCAGCGCTGGTGTCGTCGCTTGCGCTGCGCCGGCGGCGCATCGAGTCCGGCGAGGACGTGGTCGTCGGTGTCAACAAGTTCACCGAGACCGAGCCGAACCCGCTCGTCGCAGGCTCCGACGGCGGCATCCTCACGGTCGATCCCGCGGTCGAGGAGTCTGCGAAGAGCGCGATCCGCGAATGGCGGGCCGGCCGGGACGCAGCCGCGGCCGAAGATGCGCTGACCGCGCTACGGGACGCCGCGAAGACCGACGACAACCTGATGGACGCGTCATTGAGGTGTGCGCGCGCCGGTGTCACCGTGGGGGAGTGGGCCGGCGTGCTCCGCGAGGTGTTCGGTGAGTACCGGCCGCCGACCGGCGTCGCCGGTGCCAGTGGCGGCGGCCATGAGCGGTCCCTCGACGCGGTTCAGCAGCGGGTTCGCGAACTCGGCGTGCGGCTCGGTAAGCCACTGAAGTTCCTCGTCGGCAAGCCCGGGCTGGACGGCCACTCGAACGGCGCCGAGCAGATCGCCGTCCGCGCGCGCGACGCCGGCTTCGAGGTCGTGTACTCGGGGATTCGGCTCACGCCGGCGCAGATCGTCGCCGCAGCGGTCGAGGAGGACGTCGACGTGGTCGGTCTCTCGGTGCTGTCCGGCTCGCACCTCTCGGTGGTCCCGGAGGTGGTGGACGGGCTGCGCGCGCACGGACTCGACGACGTCGCGGTCGTGGTCGGCGGCATCATCCCGGAGTCCGACGCGGCCACTCTGCGCGCGGCTGGTGTCGCCAAGGTGTTCACGCCCAAGGACTTCGAGATCACCGATGTGCTCGGGCAGATCGTCGACGCGATCGAGGACGCCCGCCGGTAGCCCCGCCGGTAGTGCTGAGCGGCGGCGCTAGTCCGACTTGACCTGGATCCGCCGCGGGTGCTCGGTGGCCATCTTCGGGGCGCGGATGGTGAGAACGCCCTCGTGCAGATCAGCTTCGATGTTGTCGCGGTCGATGTCCTCCGGCAGGATCACGCGGTACTCGAACCGGCCGACGCGCCGTGTCCGGCGACGCAGCAGCCCCTCACGCTCCTTCTCTTTGATCTCGCCGGTGACGATCAACTCGTTGTCGCGGATCTCCACGTTGACGTCGTCGCGCTTCACGCCCGGCAGGTCCGCGTCGATGACATACGCGTCGTCTGTTTCCTCGATGTCCAGCGGCGGCGCCCACACGGCCCCGTCTCCATCGCCGGTTGGTAGGCCGAAGGTGGTCTGGAAGAGCTGATTCATCTGGCCCGTCAGCTGTTCCAGCTCGCTGCGCGGGTCCCATCGCGGCGGATCCCAGCGTGACATCTCTCGACTCCTGCGCACCGGCAGCGTCATGTCACTGCCACCTCCTTGGCTGCATCGGGGTATGTACTCCACCACCGCACCACGCCAGCGATGGCGACGCGCCGACATCACAGGCCGAATCGACCCGTCCCGATCGGCATGTCAGGACGACGCTTCGGCGAAACTCACGAGCTTGCCGTCGAAGGCGTCGAGGACCTCCGGGTGGTCGATGCAGGCCGCCGCTCCCTCGGCCACGCAGAGCAGCGGACGGTCGGCGACTCGGATCGAGAAGCCGAGGGCGTCTTCGAGCAGTTTGTCGAACCCGCGGAGCATGACACCGCCGCCGAATGCCCAGACTCCCTCCTCGAGGATGTCGTCGACTGCTTGCGGCGGCAGGTCCTCGAGGCTGTTGGCGAGCGTCGCGATGATCGTGTCAACCGTCGGGCGAAGGGCATCCAGTAGCTCGCCTACCCCGAGTGTCACGAGTCGAGGACGACCGGTCGCGGCATCCAGGCCCTGCGCAGTGAGGGAGAAGTTCTCCTCGACCGCGAGTTGGCACTTGACGCGCTCGGCGGTGAGTTCGCCGACGATCAGTTGATGCTCGGCACGCAGGTACTGGTAGAGCGCCAGCGTCATCTCATCGCCCGCCATGCGGCATGAGCGGTGCGTCAGGATCCCTCCGAAGCAGAGCGCGGTGACCTCGGACGTGCCGCCGCCCACGTCGACGACCATGTGTGCGCGCGCCTGGAGCGGGTTGAGCCCGCACCCCAGAGCACCTGCGATCGGCTCCGGCACCAGCCGAACCCGCTTGAGACCGGCCTCCTCGGCTGCCTCCACCAGCGCTCGCCGCTCCAGCGGCGTGGCGCCCGCCGGGACGCCGATCACCGAGACCGGGTGCACACGCGGCCACAACTGCCCGAACATCTGACGCACAGACCTCAGATAGGCACGGGCGAGCTCAAGGTCGATGATCACTCCGTCCTGCAGCGGCCGCACGACGACCAGCCCAGCCGGGCAACGACCGGTGAGTGCCTTCGCCTCCTGGCCGACCATGAGCGGTCGGATCCGCTTCACCGAGGTCGAGCTGCGCACGACCATCACTGAAGGCTCGTCGGTCACCACGCCGCGCCTCGGGCGGTAGACGACGGTGTTCGCCGTTCCCAGATCGATGCCTACGCCGTTCATCGGTGCTCCTCAACCAGTCGGGTTGTTGCTGTTCAAGATCGCTCTTTGATGAGCGAGGAAGTACGCGAGTGCCGCACGGACGGGCTCGCTGGCGGGCTCCGCCCCGGCGCCGCCGTGCAGGAAAGCCGTCGCTTCGATCACCGGTGCGTTGATCGGTGCGACGGCGCTGAGCCACGAGTCCGAAGCCGACACCGGGGCGCTCGCGTCCTCGGCTGTTCCCGTCTTGCCACCGGCTGCGACCGGCAACGATGCGAGCAGCTGTGCCGTGCCGGACAGGACGGCGCTGCGCATCCCGTCGCGCACCGGGCCCAGCTTTGCCGCGAAGGAGAGCCGCGCCGGAGCGGGCCAATGTATTGCCGTCTGGCGTGTCGATGTGGGGGCATTACCTCGGCCACCAACGGCGAGCCCGAGGTGCGGCGTCACGACCGATCCGGTGCTCACGCCGGCCGTCCAGCGGGCGTCCTGCAGGGGCGTCACCGTGAGGTATCCCTGGCCGATGCCGAGTAGCACCGTGGACCCTGGATACCAGCTGGCTCCGATCCGGCTCACCGATGACGGTGTTCCCAGGTACCCGGCGTACTCGTCCGGAAGGTCGATCCCGGTCGGCGCTCCGACGCCGAGCTCGCGCGAGGCCGCAATGATCCGCGCCGGCCCGAGTTGCCAGGCCAGCTTGTAGAAGTACACATCGTTCGACCAAGCGATCGCCTGGCGAAGATCTTGCGGCGGCAGTGCGCTCCAGTTGTGGAAGACATGACCTCCAAGGGTCCAAGAGCCTCCGGTGGGCACGATCTGGTTCGGGGGCACCACGTGGTGCGCGACGTCGGCAGCGGCTACCGCCAGTTTGTACGTCGACCCCGGCGGCGCTTCGGACTGGATCACATGGTTGAGCAGCGGGCTGCCGGGCCGGCGACTCACGTCTGCGAGCCGCGCCTGACGCACAGGTGGGCCGAAGACGTTGTTGTCGTAAGCGGGAACGCTCGCGAGCGCCAGCACCTGGCCGTTTCGCGGATCCAACGCCACGGCCGCACCGAGGTCTGCACCGTTGCGCATCGCTGCCGCGAGGGCAGCGGTGAACCGCTTCTGCAGTCCGAGATCCAGCGTCAGCCGCAATGACTCGCCCGGCACTGGCGCAACAGTGCGAGCGATCGCCAACGGCGCGCCGGCCGGGTCGACGTAGATGCACACTTCGCCGTCAGTACCGCGCAGCACCGGGTCGTAGGTCTGCTCGATCCCGGCGCGGCCGACGGTGCCGCCGTACGGGACGTTCGGCCAGCGCCGCAGGTCTGCCTGCGTCGCGACGCCGGTCCACCCGAGCACGGGGCCCAGGAGCGCGCCGTGGGGGTAGGCGCGCTGCGGATCGGGGACGACACGTACCCCGCTCAGGTGTGCGGCAATGATCTTCTCGCCAACCGCGGGTGGCACGGTCCCCACGGTGACGATCTGCCAGGTGCCTGGCCGATCGGTGTTCTGCTTGATCGCGCCGACCGGCCGATGCATGAGGTGCGCGAGGCGGTTCTCTGTGGCCCGGTCCATCAGGCCCGGAACGGCGATCACTTTGTAGCCCGGCACGTTGACAGCCAACGGCACACCGTGGCGGTCGGTTATCTGCCCGCGCGCGGCCGGCACGCTGGCGCATCGGGTCATCTGGAACAGCCCCTCCGCGCGAAGCTCAGCGCCGTGCTTGTGGACGAATCGCCAGCCGAAGCCGAGCATCGCGAGCAGGCTGCCAGCGACCGCGAGGGCGGCCACCCGCACCAGGCGTGGTTGGATGCGTCGCCACGTCGGGATCATCCACAGCCGGTGCCGCTCCGCCTCGCCGCGTTGGCCGAGCACCATTCCGGCCATCGCGACGTGGACCGCTGCGGCTGTGCCGCCGTAGCTCACCAGTGGGAATGGGACGCCGGCCGTCGGGAGCAGCCCGAGGTTGGCCGCGACCGAGACGCTGACCTCGACGCCGACCAGCACCGCGAAGCCCGCCGCGGAAAGTGCCGCACCGCGGGTGCGCGCCCGCCGGCTGTGCGCGGCAGCGCGCCACACGAGTGCCGCGGCGGCAAGCACCGCGATGACCCCGGCTGCGACGCCGCGCTGCTCGACGAGGCTCGCGAAGGCGAGATCGGTCTCCCGCGCCGGCAAGTACTGCGCGAGGGCCAGGTGCAGGGAGTTCCCCGACTGGCCAGACAGGCCACCCCAGGCGAGGGCGATATGCGCCTGGACGATCGTCCAGCCGGAGCCGCCGCGCGATCCGCTGAGAAACGAATGCAGCCGCTCGGACTGATATGGCTGTAGCAGGTGCAACGCGAACGGGGCGACCAGCGCGATGGCTCCAAGCAGGGCGAGGAGAGCTCGGATGGGGATGCGCCCGAGCACGAGCATGGCTGCTGTGGTGGCTGCGAGAACCGTCGCGGTCGACAGGTCGGGCTCGACTACCACCAGCGCAATCGGCACCGCGGCCGCGGCAAGCGCCATGGCGAGACGCACGTACCAGGCGCGATTGGTGCCGAGAAGGTGCGCGAGCACGAGGATCACGCCGACCTTGGCGAACTCGGATGGCTGCAGTGTGAAGGACCCGACCGACAGCCATCGGCGTGCGCCGAAGCCGGTGTCGCCGGCGACCAGCACGCCGAGCAGCAACAGGACGCCGGTTGCGTAGCAGAGCCAGCCGAACCAGTAGAGCCTCGCCGCGGGCAGCCGCCGCATCAACAGCAGCAGCAGTCCGCCGACGATCACTGTCACCAGTTGGTGGCGCTGCAACGAGTGCGCGCCGAGCGCGCTGAGGTTCAGCAGGCCGAGGGTCACCAGGGCGCCGATCGCAGCGATTGCGATGAGATCCGGGTGCGGACGCGCTAGGTGAACCCGGCCGGACAACCGGTGGGCGTCCGGACCCGGCTGCCGTGAGCGCTCCATGCTGAGCACGGCGTCGCTCAGCAGTGGTGTGCGTGCAAAGGAATGAGCATGGGCGCCGAGGCCGCGCGAGCCGGCGAGGTGCTGAGCGCAACCGTGGCGAGCGCCGGCGCAGCCGGCAGCCGGAGAGTTCTGGTCGCCGAGACCGACGTCCAGCCGGGCCGGACGGTCATGGTGCCACCCCGGCGGAGCGTCCGGTGCCCGGTGCATCTATCCACGACCACCAGTTGCCACGCCAGCCGCCGAGCCGACGTTGACGGAACCAGGCGCGTGGTCATCCGCACGGTGCACTGACGCCCCGGCACGCAATGACCGAAGGGGCGCAGCCGTACGTGGCTCACCACACCTGCGGCGGCGGGTGCGAGCACAGGGACGGCCTGGGGTTGCCCGGCCGCGTGCCGTTGTCTGCCGCCCGCGGGGAGCGCGGACGTGGTCGGGCCGGCCGCAGTCGCCCCGTGGTGAAGGATCTTGTGCACCGTGCTCGTGATCTGCCCGCGCGCGAGCACTCCGACCGCCGCCAGCACGAGTAGCGCGATAACCAACGTCCAGCCCACGCGGCGGCGCCGTCGCCGTGTGCGCCAGTCGGCGCGCGATAGGCGCCGCGCCGATGTGAAGGCGCTGCGCGGCGGAGGCGGCGCGCCCGCCGGCTGCGGTGGCGGCACCACCGGCGCTGCCGCTTGCGCACGCCGGATAACCACGGTGATGAGCCTGGCCAGTTCGACGCGGACGTCTGCGTGCGCGGCGGCCAGGCTCGTGTTCGTTGTGACTACCGAGCGAAGATCGCGTGCTGTCGCTGCGGCCGTGCGGGGCGGCTCGGACGAAGCGACCCGCGCAAGTTCGGTCAGTACCCGCGCGTCGCGATTGCGGCGGCGGGTAACGGGGCGATCGGCTTCGCGGGCAAGCTGCGCGACGACCGAACCCGCCGCCCGCAAGTCGGCGTCGCGGCTCGGCCCTGCCACTGCGGGCTTGACGCCGTCGGGTGGACCGTCGTTGATGCCGCCGGAGCTGTCGGCGGTGCTGTCGGCGAGCGACGCAACCGCCCAGTCGCTCAGCCAGGCCGCTCCGTCATCACCGACGAGGACCGTCTCGGCGCTCAGCCGGCCGTGCACCCGATCGGCGGTGTGCAACTCAGCGAGCCCTTGGTAGATGTCGATCGCGACGGCTGCCGCCTGGAAGGGGGTCAGCGTTGCCACGTTCAAAAGTCGATCAAGCGCCATACCCCGCACGTACCGCGATACCAGCCACGGAACTCCGTCGACCGTGCTGGTGCCCTCTAGTTCGACGAGGTGCCCACCACTCGGCAGGCCGGCGAGCTTCAGGTGCGCACTGCGCGGTGCCGGACGGGCGGCGACGAATCCGCCGTCGAGGCTGGCCAACCACGTAGTGGTGCCCAGCGGGCGCACCAGGGTGAACGACGGCTCATCCCGGCTTTGGAATGATCCGTCACCGTGCGGCTGGCCCCCCAGCCGCCGACTATCGATGCGCGCGAATGTGGTGCGCCGGCCGGCGACAGCCATGTGTGCTCCTCCTTGTGTCTCATAGACCTGCGGGTGCCTGTGCGCGACCACCGGCAGGCGCTGCTTCGCCCGGTGTGAATACCCCTGACTTGCTCCGGCGGACGCGGCCTTCGTCGGCTGCTTCTCTGATAGCGGGAGCGAACCGTCCCGGGCCCCAGCGCCGCGCCCCCACCACGCGCGCGAGTTCGTGGCGCCGAATGGCACCGCTGTGCGCCACGGCGCGAGCGATCTCGTCGATCTCGCGATCGCGATCGAGCTCAGACGGTGACGCCCAGTGGCTTGCTGTCCCGACCATCGCCGGCGAGTACATCCGGTTGCCGGGGCCTGGTCGGACGCGAGCCAACCCACGGCGCTCTCTCTGCGAGCGTTGCGCGACACGCTGCCGGATCCGCTCGTCACGCTCCCGAGATCTCGTGTCCGCCGGAACAGGCTCGCGCGCAACGTCCTCGGCGGCGGGCAGGATCTCTTCCGCGCTGATCGGCTTGGCGATGTTTTCCAGAGAGGCACGTTCCGCGCGGACACCGAACAGCAGTTCCGCCACGCCGCCGAGCGCCATCGCTGCCGCCCCGATGTAGAAGCCGATGGCGACCGTCGCGGCGTGTCCGCTGTCGATCAAGGCGCCGAACAGGACAGGACCCGTGATGCCACCGACTGCGGTGCCCAGCGCATAGAAGAACGCGATGGCCAACGCCCGTGTCTCCATCGGGAAGATCTCGCTCACCGTGAGGTACGCGGAGCTCGCTCCGGCGGAGGCGAAGAAGAACGTGATACCGACGAGTCCTATGAACGACCATTGGTCAAGACGGCCCTCGGCGAAGAGGATCGCCAGCACAGCGGTCAGCGCGGCTGACACCAGGTAGGTACCCGTGATCATGGGCTTTCGGCCCACCGTGTCGAAGAGCCGCCCGAGCAGCAGTGGGCCGAGGAAGTTCCCGGCGGCGAAGATGACCATGAAGCCAGGCACGGCGCCCGAACTGACGCCGAAGTAGGTGTGCAGGAGCGTCCCGAGATCGAAGGTGACCGCGTTGTAGAGGAAGGCCTGACCGACGAACAACGCCATGCCGAGGACTGCTCTCCTCGGGTAGTACTTCACCGCTACCTGCGCGATTTCGCGAAACGATATTGCGCTTCGCTCGCGCACCACGATCGCCTCGCCCGGGGGAGGGAGGTCCACGCCGGTTTCTGCCTTCACCTCCTCCTCGATCTGGCTGACGATCTGCTCTGCTTCGCGGACCCGCCCGTGCAGGAAGAGCCATCGAGGGCTCTCCGGGACGTTGCGGCGCACCAGGAGGATGCCGAGGCCGAGAACGGCACCGACGGCGAACGAGAGCCGCCAACCCACGTTCGTCGGAAACAGCGACCTGTCAAGGAAGAGCAGGCCGAGCAGGCCGCCGGCGGCGGCGCCGACCCAGTAACTGCCGTTGATCGTGATGTCCACCTGGCCGCGGTTGCGAGCGGGGATGAGTTCGTCGATCGCCGAGTTGACGGCGGCGTACTCGCCGCCGATGCCGGCTCCGGTGAAGAAGCGACACAGGTAGAAGTACCAAGGCACCGTGGCAAACGCCGTCAAGACGGTCGCCACGATGTAAACGGCAAGTGTGACCATCATGAGCCTCTTGCGGCCATGCCTGTCGGTGAGCTGGCCGAACACGAGCGCGCCGATGCACGCCCCCGCCACGTAGATTCCGGCCGCTGTGCCGATGCCACCGGCGCTCAGATGGATGCCGCTGCCGCGCTCGGTGAGCCGCGACCCGATCGCGCCGACGATCGTGACTTCCAGCCCGTCGAGAATCCAGACGGTTCCGAGGCCCGCGACGATGCGCCAGTGGAATGGCGACCAGGGCAGCCGGTCGAGGCGCGCGGGTATCTGAGTGCGAATTGTCGCGTAGCCGGTCGTCGCCGTCATTTCCAACCACCTGTCGGGACGCGCACACGCGTGCAGTCCGACGCTGGGTCGCGGTGCCGTTGGACACGGTTGATATCCACTTGTCACGCTGCGCCGAATCAGCGGCGCAGCACATCAGTAGAACTACGGACGGTCGGCGCTCAGTTGCCCACGTACTCGGCGTCGGCCTGATCAGTGAAGCCGCCGCCGACCGCGTACCACGCCGCGATCTGGACGCGTCCGGCAAGCCCCAGTTTCACGAGAATGTGTGCGACGTGGCTCTCAGCGGTGCGCCGCGCGATCGACAGCCGCTGAGCGATTTGCTTGTCGGTGAGACCGAGCGCCACCAACGCGGCTACCTGCATTTCTCGCCGGCTCAACGGCAGCGCATCCGTCGATGCGGAGCTACGCGCGGGAGCGGAGGGTGATTTCTTGAGCGCGTATGTGATGCTGGCGTGCGGACTCATCCGGTACCCATAGCGAAGAGCGCTCCGATACCTGGCGCCGCCGAGCACCCGGGAGACGTGCGCCTCGCACTCCAGGTGGTGCGACCAGACCGCGTCCAGTGCCATCCGGACCGGTGGGTGCGCGCGCCATCCGGCCGCTGCACCGAGCAGCGCGGCCGCACGTTCGTGCCACCCGTTGGCCGCGGAGATCCATGCCATGACCTCTAAGCACCAGGCGGTGCCGGCGTCTTCGGGCATCCCCAACTTCAGCCGAAGGCTGCCGCGGAGCCGGCTCTCGGCTCGGCCGGTGTCCCCGGCAAGCCAGGCCGTCAGGGCGGAGGCCCACAGCGCGTACGAACGATGAAGCGACTCACCCGATGCCGCGGTGTCTTTCAGGATCCGCTCGCAGGTCGCCGCCGTCCTGTCCGGGTCACGACCGGCCAGGGCGCTCGCGATCGCCAGCAGCGTGATCGTCGTCAGATGATCGCCGGGGGTGGCCGGGTCGGGAGCGGACCGCGAGAGCCGCTCGAGCGTCTCGCACGCCCAGCCTGGGTCGCCGACGAGCAGAGCTGTCCATGCGCGCGCCCTGTCCACCCGGTCGACCAGCAGCCGACTCCCCATTCGTCGAGCGATCCGCTCCGCTTCGTCGATCGACGCGCGAGCCGCCACGGGCCGCCCCAGGGACGCGGCCAGCTCGCTGCGCACGGCCAACCCCCGGACGCCGCGCGCGCCATGTTCGGGTCCTGCGCCGAGCACGCCGTCAAGTGGTGTGCCCAGGCCTTCGACGAGTCTCGGCGGCCACCAGTAAACGTCGGGCAGGCGGAGCAACATCGTCAGCGCCGCGTCTCGATTCGCCGAGCCGGCGCTATGGTGCACCGCTGCCTCGATGTCAGCTGCTTCGCGCGGCAGCCGCGCCAGCCAGTAGGTCTGGTCTCGTCCGATCCACTCTGCACCCAGCCGGGAGACGAGGCGACGACACCAGTCGCGATGCGCGCGTGCGGTCGTCGAGACTTCGCCGAACTCCTCCAAGCGCTCTGCCCCGAACTCCCGCCATGCCGACGGCAACCGGTAGCGGACGACCGGGCCCGTCACGGCCGAGGCGAGGATCGACTTGTCGACCAAGGCAGCCACGACTTCAGGGACTGTCTCTGCGTCTACGCCGTTGCCCGAGCACACGGCTTCGACGGCGTCCAGCGCGAAGTCGCCGGCGAACACGGAGAGCCGGGCCCACAGCCGGCACTCCTCCGGAGTGCACAGGTGATAGCTCCAACCGATGTTCGCGCGCATCGAGCGCTGCCGATCGGGGCCCGCCCTGCTGACAATCGTCCACAATGCACTGCGGTGCTGGAGGCGAGTGAGGATCTGCTCCGGCGAGAGCGCGCGCAGGCGCGAGGCCGCCAGTTCGATGCCCAGGGGCAATCCGTCCATCTGCCGGCATATCGCTGTGATCGCGTCGGTGTTGTCAGGCGTCAAGCGGAACCCGGGCAGCGCGGCCGATGCGCGATCGATGAACAATCGGACGGCGTCGCGTCGCATACTCTCGCCGCGCCGGCCGACGTCCTGAGGGCCGGGCGCGGGCATCGGCGGGACGCGGATGGTCACCTCGCCGACGATGGAAAGGGGCTGGCGGCTCGTCACCAGCACGTGAAGACGCGCGTGGCGGCGCAGCAGCGCGTCGACGGCGGTCGAGCACTGTGCCGCGAGTGCCTCACAGTTGTCGAGGATCAGCAACGACTCTCCGCGCGCCCGCCGATCGATGCTGGGCCCGCGCTCCGAGACCGCGTCGCCAGCGCCGTCCACCGTGCGATCGACATCCCGCTCCAGCAGGCTGAGCAGGCGATCGGGGTCGATCCGGTCGACCTCGATGAGCCGGACACCGCCCGGGAACGAGGAGCGCGTCGCCCTGCCGACCTGCATCGCCAGCCGTGACTTGCCCACGCCGCCCAGTCCGGTCAGCGTGACGAGCCGGTGCGCTCTTATCCCTCGACTCACGTCTCGCAGCTCGCCGCGGCGGCCGACAAACGTGGTCAGCGGCAACGGCAGGTCGTTCGGGACGAATTGCTGCCTGGGCGAATTTGCGTTCACTGATGATCGTCCACTCCTCCGGCCGAGGGGTGCAGACTCTCGCTGCGGCTGTTCGCGGGCTGCCCGTCCGGAACGGCCTGGTACGACACCTGAAGTATGCCCCGTGGGTGTCCGTACTTCTACGGATGGCGCGGGCACGTCTCGCCCCGCACGATCGTTGCCTGACTAGCGACGCCGAGGGGGTGCGGCAACGTGACAGGCGTGGGCCGACGCACTCGGCCGGGGCACCGCTTAGGTCTCTGCGCCGGGTTGATCGCGCTCGTCGGCGTCCTG
>DATFTS010000007.1:0-7884 GCA_035261645.1 Jatrophihabitans sp.
GATCAGCTGGGGAGCGGAGCACGGAATGATCAACTGCGGATGTTGGCGGCGGATCGACCAACGTTGGCAGTTGATCACGCTGGGAAGAGAAGCTGGGGAGCGCAGCACGGCAGCGGAGCACAGCAGCGGATCACGGCAGCGGAAGGACGTTCTGGTTGCAGGCGAACACGTTGTCCGGGTCGTAGCGCCGCTTCAACGCGGCCAGCCGCAAGTAGCGCTCGGCGCCGTACGCATCGACGCTGGACGCGTCCCTGGTGTGCAGTCCCACATGCGGGCCCCCCACGGCAAAACCCTGCACCAGTTCGTCCACGCTGCGCAGCCAGTCTTGCGCAGCCGGCGCGTCGTTGGGGTCGTCCCAGCGCGTCATTGCGACGACGAGGTAGCGCGCGGCCCGGTTCGGCACCGCCGTCGACATCCGCGGCACCCGCCCGACCGCGCCGCCCATGTGCAGCACCTGGATCTCGAACGACCCGCGCGGCATGGCTGTGTGGGCGTCGCGGAGGCCGTCGATCAGCGCGTCGTCCAACTCGTCCACGTACCACGAGTCCACCGCGGCACCGCGTCCCGGCGGGTAGACCTCGTCGGCAGCCGCCTGCAACCGGACGTATGGCTGCGCGACGAGCCGATCCACCAAGACCGGGGCGGCGGATCGGATCGGCGACACCAGCCGCTCCGAGTCGATCGGATGCCCGACGCACGCGGCGGCGATGGCGACGACCGGGACGGCGCGCACCGGGTGTCCGGCACGCGGCGCGCCCGGCACCCGTGGCGCGCTGAGCAGGGCGAGCCGAGTCGTGATGTCCTCGCGGAGCTTCGCGGTGTAGTCGCGGTAGAACCGCAGCAGGGCGCCGGCGTGCGACGCGCCGAACACGACCGGTCCGGAGAGCACCGGTTCGGGCAGCGGCCGCAGCCGGAAGCGCAACGACGTGACCACCCCAAAGTTGCCGCCGCCGCCGCGCAGTCCCCAGAGCAGTTCCGGATTGAGATCGCCGGAACTCGCGAGCAGCTCACCCTGGGCGGTCACCAGGTTGGCACCGATCAGGTTGTCGCAGGCCAGCCCGTAGGCGCGGCGCAGATGGCCGAAGCCGCCGCCGATGGTCGACCCGGCGACGCCGATGTGCGAGCCGGGCACGCCGGGTATCGCGTAACCGAACCGCTGCGTCGCCGCGTCCAACGCGCCCCAGGTCGTCCCGGCCGCCACCACCGCCACGTTGGCCAGCGGGTCGACGGTGACGCTGCGCATCGGTCGAAGGTCGATCACCAGGCCGTCGCAGCTGGACAGCCCGCCAGGGGAGTAGCCGCCGCCGCGGACGGCGATCGGCAGGCCAGCGGACCGGGCGAAATCGAGGGCGGCCATGACGTCGGCTGTGCGAGTGCAGCGCACGACCACGGCGGGCCGGGTCTGCCGCGCGCCGTTCCAGATCTGGCCGGCCTCCTCGTAATCGCGATCGCCCGGGCGCAGGACCTGTCCGTCGACCCTGGCGCGCAGCGCTGCGACGTCGGACGTCAGCAGCTCCAGGTCGGTCACGTCGCTCTCGCTCGGCATTGGCTGGGGGCCTCGACAGGATTTAACGGGCAGCAGACAACCGCAGCAAGCTTAGGACAGCATGAGAGTTCCGAGCTGTCCGTACCGGTGGCTAACCTCGATGTCGTGCCCGACCCGTCGACGTACCGCCCCGCGCCGGGCAGCATCCCCGTCGAACCGGGCGTCTACAAGTTCCGGGACGAGCGCGGCCGGGTGATCTACGTCGGCAAGGCGAAGAGCCTGCGCCAGCGGCTGAACTCCTACTTCGCCGACGTCACGGCTCTGCACCCCCGTACCCGCCAGATGGTCACGTCGGCGGCGTCGGTCGAGTGGACGGTCGTCCGCACCGAAGTCGAGGCGCTGCAGCTCGAATACACCTGGATCAAAGAGTTCGACCCGCGTTTCAACGTTCGTTACCGCGACGACAAGTCCTATCCCTGGCTCGCGGTCACGTTGTACGAGGAGTTCCCACGCCTGCAGGTGATGCGCGGCGCGAAGCGCAGGGGAGTCCGCTACTTCGGGCCGTACTCACACGCCTGGGCGATCCGCGAGACGCTCGATCTGCTGCTGCGCGTGTTCCCGGCGCGCACCTGCTCGGCGGGCGTCTTCAAGCGGGCCGGTCAGATCGGCCGTCCCTGCCTGCTCGGGTACATCGCGAAGTGCAGTGCGCCGTGCGTCGGCCGGGTCAGTGCTGACGAGCACCGCGACATCGTGCTCGACTTCTGCGACTTCAT
Organism: Jatrophihabitans sp.; assembly: GCA_035261645.1. GTDB lineage: Bacteria > Actinomycetota > Actinomycetes > Mycobacteriales > Jatrophihabitantaceae > Jatrophihabitans. The sequence continues at coordinate 2,260 of DATFTS010000007.1, forward strand.
GGCCGGCCGCACGGACGTCATGATGAAGCGGCTCGAACGCCGGATGATGGAGGCGAGCGAGAACCTCGAGTTCGAACTCGCCGCGCGCCTACGGGACGACCTCGAGGCGCTGCGCCGGGCAATGGAGAAGCAGGCGATCGTCTTCGGTGACGGCACCGACGCCGACGTCGTCGCGTTCGCCGAGGACGAGTTGGAGGCCGCGGTACAGGTGTTCCACGTGCGCGGTGGACGAGTGCGCGGGCAGCGTGGCTGGGTGGTCGATCGGCTCGACGACATGGCCACCGGCGACCTCGTCGAGCAGTTCATCACGCAGTTCTACGGCGGCGAGGCGGACGAGACGTCGGGTATCCCGCGCGAGGTGCTGGTACCCGTGCTGCCGGACGACGCGCCCGCGTTGATGCAGTGGCTCACCACGTTGCGCGGCTCCAAGGTCACGTTGCGCGTGCCCCAGCGCGGTGACAAGCGCGCATTGGCCGAAACGGTCGCGCGCAACGCCGCGCAGGCGCTCGCGCAGCACAAGCTCAAGCGGGCATCCGACCTCACCGCCCGGTCGCGGGCGCTCGACGAACTGCAGGCCGCGTTGGATCTACCGGTGGCGCCACTGCGCATCGAGTGCTTCGACGTCAGCCATGTGCAGGGCACGAACGTGGTGGCCAGCATGGTGGTGTTCGAAGACGGTCTCGCCCGCAAGAGCGAGTACCGCAGGTTCGCGATCCGCGAGGGGACCGGCGACACGGACTGGATCGCCGAGGCGGTGCGCCGACGATTCGCTCGCTACCTGGACGAGCAGGTGGCCGAGGGGGCCAACGCGGGTGACGACCCCGCCGCGGACGCGCCACTGCCGGGCATCGACCCGACGACCGGCCGTCCACGCAAGTTCGCCTACCCGCCGAACCTGCTTGTGGTCGATGGCGGCGCGCCGCAGGTAGCAGCAGCCCAGGCGGTGCTCGATGACCTCGGCATCGACGACGTCTCGCTCGTCGGACTGGCGAAACGCCTCGAAGAGGTGTGGCTGCCACGCCAGGAGTACCCGGCGATCCTGCCGCGCTCGTCCGAAGGGCTGTACCTACTACAGCGGGTGCGCGACGAAGCACACCGATTTGCCATCACGTACCACAGGCAGAAGCGTTCGAGGGCAATGACCACCTCGGCACTCGACGACATCCCAGGCCTCGGGGAGACCCGACGCAAGGCGCTGATGCGCCACTTCGGCTCGCTGCGGCGGCTGCGAGCAGCGACAGTGGACGAGGTAATCGAGGTTCCCGGGATCGGCCCGCGCACCGCCGAGGCGATCGTCAATGCCCTGGTGCGTGAGCAGCCGTCCGCAGCGGCCGTCAACGTCACCACCGGCGAGGTACTCGACAATGAGTGAGCAGGAGATCGACCCGAGCGCAGCGAGCCGTCGAGATCGGGATCCGAGGCCGTCGGGTGGACTGGAAACAGTCATCATCACCGGCCTGTCCGGCGCCGGCCGAAGCACCGCAGCGAAGTGCTTCGAAGATCTCGGCTTCTTCGTCGTAGACAACCTCCCGCCCGAGCTCATCGGCACGCTGGTCGATCTCGGCAGCCGCAGCGAAGGCGCGGTCACCCGGCTGGCCGTCGTGATGGACGTGCGCAGTCGCGCCTTCTCCAAGGACCTGCGCGCCGTGATCGAAGACCTTGCCGACCGCCGGATGCGCCCACGCGTGCTGTTCCTCGAAGCAAGTGACGACGTGCTGGTGCGCAGGTTCGAGAACGTGCGCCGCGAGCATCCGCTGCAGGGCGACGGACGGCTCGTCGACGGCATCGCGGCGGAGCGAACGCTGTTGGCCGGGTTGCGCGACGAAGCCGATCTCGTCCTCGACACCAGCAACAAGTCCATCCACGAACTGCGTCGGGCGATCGAATCAGCCTTCACGGGCGCCGGTGGTGCACCGTCGCCGGCATTGCGCGCGACGGTTGTCTCGTTCGGCTACAAGTACGGACTGCCCGTTGACGCAGACCTCGTGGTTGACGTGCGTTTCCTGCCCAACCCGCACTGGATCCCCGAGTTGCGCGATCTCACCGGGCGCGACGCCGAGGTGCGTGACTACGTGTTGGGCCAGGAGGGTGCCGACGAGTTCCTCGACCGCTACACCGAACTGCTCAGGATCATCGGTGCCGGGTACACCCGAGAGAACAAGCGCTACCTCACCCTGGCGGTCGGGTGCACCGGTGGTAAACATCGTTCCGTGACGATGTCCGAGCAGCTCGCCGAGCGGCTGAGCGGCCTCGGCATCCAGACCACTGTGGTGCATCGGGACCTCGGCCGTGAGTGAACCGCGCAGCGAGCGGCAACTGAAGGCTGTTGCGCTCGGTGGCGGTCACGGCTTGCACGCGTCGCTGTCCGCACTGCGGCTGTTCACCTGCGACCTCACTGCGGTGGTCACCGTTGCCGATGACGGCGGCTCGTCCGGACGGATCCGCCGTGAGCTCAAAGTGCTGCCGCCGGGCGATCTGCGCATGGCGCTCGCAGCGCTCGCGGGTGACTCCGACGAACACGCGCGATGGGCGCAGTTGTTGCAGCACCGCATTGGCGGCCAGGGCATGCTCGCCGGCCACCCCGTGGGCAACCTGATGCTCACCGCACTGCTCGAACGTGAAGGTGACCCGGCCGCCGCGCTCGCCCAGCTCGGTTCGCTGGTGGGTGCCGTGGGACGGGTGTTGCCGATGAGTCCGGTGCCGCTCGACCTGGTGGCAGAGGCGGACCGCTTCGACCCTGACAACCCGAACCGCCGCCGCCGGATCCGTGGTCAGTCGTCCATCGCCGCGACGCCGGGCCGGGTGCGCAGCGTCCAGTTGTTGCCAGTCGGCGCACCGGCGAGTGCCGCGGCCGTCGACGCAGTCCGGGAAGCGGACCTGGTCGTCCTAGGTCCCGGATCGTGGTTCACCAGCGTCATCCCGCACTTGCTGCTGCGCGAACTGGGCACGGCGCTGTGCGCGACGCCGGCGCGCGTTTTCGTCGTGCTGAACCTCGTGCCGCAGGCCGGTGAAACTGATGACTATGCCCCGCATCAGCTGCTCGACCTGCTGCAGGAACATGCCGCGCCACGCGGCGGTCTCAAGATCGATACAGTGCTGGCCGATGCGGAATCTCTGCTGGACCAAGAACAACTTGCTCGCCACGTAAGCGGGATTGGCGCGCGTCTCGTAGTGTCTAGGCTCGCGGCAGACGACAGCACTGAGCGCCATGATCCGAGTCGTCTGGGCGCGGCGATCCGCGAGGCGTGGGACGGTATCGGGCCCGGCTGAGCGGCTCGGGCCGGTATGAGCGGCCCATCGTGTGAATCGGGGCGGGAGGAAGCGTGCACAAATGGCGATGACGGCGGCTGTGAAGGACGAGCTCAGCCGGGTCCCGGTCACCCGCATGTCCGCCCGAAAGGCGGAACTCGCGACGATGCTGCGCTTCGCCGGTGCGCTGCATCTGGTCGGCGGACACATCGTCATCGAGGCCGAGCTGGACACCGGTTCGGTGGCGCGGCGGCTGCGCAAGGAGATCGCTGACATCTTCGCGTTGAGTTCCGAGGTGCAGATCGTCGCCGGCGGCGGCCTGCGTAAGGGCAGCCGGTACCTCGTTCGGGTCGCCAAGGACGGCGAGCGTCTCGCCCGGCAGGCCGGCTTGGTCGATCTGCGCGGCCGTCCCGTCAAGGGCCTGCCACACGACGTGGTGGCCGGCGGTATCGCCGACGCCGAAGCCGCATGGCGCGGCGCGTTCCTCGCACACGGGTCGCTCACCGAACCCGGCCGCGCCTGCTCGCTGGAGATCACCTGCCCGACGCCGGAAGCCGCGCTGGCGCTCGTCGGTGTTGGGCGCCGGCTGAACGTCCAGTCGAAGGCGCGTGAGGTGCGCGGCGGCGACCGCGTCATCGTGCGTGACGGTGACGCGATCAGTGCTTTGCTCACCCGGATCGGCGCGCACGAGTCCGTCCTCGCCTGGGAAGAGCGGCGGATGCGCCGTGAAGTTCGCGCCACTGCCAACCGGCTGGCCAACTTCGACGACGCCAACCTGCGCCGCTCAGCGCGCGCGGCAGTGGCGGCCGGCGCGCGTGTGCAGCGGGCGCTGGAGATCCTTGATGGCGATGCGCCCGAGCACCTGTTGCAGGCCGGCCAGTTGCGGCTCGAACACAAGCAGGCGTCGCTGGAGGAGTTGGGCGCGCTCTCGGATCCGGTGATGACGAAGGACGCAGTGGCCGGACGGATCCGCCGCTTGCTCGCAATGGCCGACAAGCGCGCGTCCGAGCTCGGCGTTCCGGACACCGAGTCAGCCGTGACCGCGGAGATGCTCGCGCCCTGATCGGTGCCATCCGGCCCTAGGCTGAACCCATGGCACCCCGTCCTTCCCGACGTCCCCCCGACGACCCAGGCCGGCCCACGCCGCGCGAGGCGATCGCCAAGGTGCGCGCTGAAGCAGGTCCGCGAGTGGCGAAAGCAATGGATTCTGCCGCGCCTAAGGTCGAAAAGGCGGCCGGGCGGGCCGGCAAGCTCCTCGGGACGCTGCGCGAACGCGCGAAGGACACGGCCAAGCAGTTCAGCGAGGGGTACGCCGGTGAGGACGACGGTGACCCTAAGGACGGCGAGGGTGGTTCCGAGCAGCCGCGCCCCCGACCCCGGCCCAAGCCCGGCCCGCGCTGAGCGCTCCGGACGGGCTACCAAGCGGTAGCCGCAGGCCGAGCCAACTGTCGCCGAGCAACCGATAGGGTTCGTAGTGGACTGAAATCGGCCAAGGAGCGACTGCAGTGACTGTTCGGGTAGGAATCAACGGCTTCGGCCGGATCGGACGCAACTTCTACCGCGCGGCCAAGGCGTCGGGTGCGGACATCGAGATCGTGGGCGTGAACGACCTCACCGACAACGCCACCCTCGCGCACCTGCTCAAGTACGACTCGATCCTCGGACGCTACCCCGGCGAGGTCAGCGCCACCGAGGATGAGATCACCGTCGACGGCAAGTCGTTCAAGGCCTTCGCGCTGCGCGACCCCGCCGAGCTGCCGTGGGGCGAGATCGGCGCGGACGTCGTCGTGGAGTCCACCGGCATCTTCACCGACGCCGCGAAGGCACGCGTACACATCGATGGCGGCGCCAAGAAGGTCATCATCTCTGCGCCCGCCAAGAACGAGGACGTCACGCTGGTCATGGGCGTCAACGACGACGCGTACGACCCGGCGAAGCACACGATCATCTCGAACGCCTCGTGCACTACGAACTGCCTCGGCCCGCTGGCCAAGGTGCTGCACGACGCGTTGGGTATCGAGCGCGGCCTGATGACGACGGTGCACGCGTACACGCAGGATCAGAACCTGCAGGACGGTCCGCACAATGACCTGCGTCGCGCCCGTGCCGCCGCGATCAACATCGTCCCGACCTCGACCGGTGCGGCGAAGGCCATCGGTCTGGTGCTGCCGGAGCTCAACGGCAAGCTGGACGGCTTCGCGCTGCGGGTGCCGGTGCCGACCGGCAGCGTCACCGACCTCACGGTCACCGTCGGCCGAGAGACGAGCGTCGACGAGGTGAAGGCGGCCTACAAGGCGGCTGCCGACGGCCCGTTGAAGGGCATCCTCACCTACACCGAGGACCCGATCGTGAGCACCGACATCGTCAGCGATCCGG
>DATFTS010000008.1:0-2659 GCA_035261645.1 Jatrophihabitans sp.
GTGCAGACTCTCGCTGCGGCTGTTCGCGGACTGCCCGTCCGGAACCGCCGGGTACGACACTTGAAGTATGCCCCGCACGTGTCCGTACTTCTACGGATGGCGCGGGCACGTCTTGCCCCGCACGATCGTTGCCTGATTAGCGACGCCGAGGGGGTGCGGCAACGTGACAGGCGTGGGCCGACGCACTCGGCCGGGGCACCGCTTAGGTCTCTGCGCCGGGTTGATCGCGCTCGTCGCCGTCCTGCTCGCGGCTTGTGCAAGTGCGCCCGACGCCGGCCGCGCGTCCACCAAGCCGAGCCCTTCGCCGACGGCGCCCCGCACCACGCCGGCGCGGCCGAGTCCCAGTGCCTTGCCGGCCGCAGCCTTCGAGCCCGCGGGCGGCGCGAACATGAGCACGCAGCCGCCGCTGCGATCCTGCCGCGCAGGCGCGTGCCACGGCGAACGGATGATCCAACTGGCTGACGGGTCGGCAGTCCGGCTCTGGTCGGTGCCTGGGATCTCGGCGCGCCCGGTGCTCGAACTGTTCGACCACGGGCAGCCGATGGGGTGGATGGTGCTTCGTCGCGGCCAGTCGCTGGGCAGCACGATGACATGTGCCTCCCGCAGTCCGCAGCAGAACTGCGTAATCGTGGCGCCGCTCGGCGTGCACTCGGGCGTCGCGCAGTTGGTGCTCGTGGGCGACCGACGCCTCGCCGACTCGAGCGCGTTCGTCGTGGCGGACACTCCCAGCATCGTGGCCGCAGATCTGAACGGGGACGGCTTCCTCGATGTTGCCGCCCGCGACAGCGACTACCTGCCGAACTTCGCTCAGGGGCACCTTTTCGATCGCACATATCGGTTCGACGCCCAGAGCGGCCAGTTTGTCAGCACCGGGTGCACAGGTCGGCTCGCCGATCCTCGTACCGCTGCTGCGCCGTCCGCCCTCCAGACAGGTCCTTGCCCGCCGGGCTGAACGCCGCCCTTTCAGCCGGCGCTGAATCGGACGGGTGTGCCCACCTCGACGGTGCGCGAAACTGTGCACAGCCAGTCGTGTGATCGCTCGAGGGCTGATGGCAGGACGGCCCGGGCGTCGTCGCCCTGATGTTGAAGCTCACCTCGATGCCGGTGAGGTGGTTGCCGACCTCGTCGCGCACCTTGTCGGCCCTGGCCCGTGCGCTGAATTCAGCCGGGTCGCTGCGCTTGCCGGTGATGTACTCGACGTCGAGCGCCGTGCATCCGGCGATTGCCACCAGTAGCAACTCCACGGGCGAGAAATCCGCATCGCCACCCTCACCGACCGTCAACGTGCCACCGCGGACGTTGGTGGCGCGGAACTGATGCAGCCCCACGCGCTCGATCGCCACCGAACGCTCACTGTCTTGGCTCATGCACCAATCCTGCCTTGCCCGGTTCGAAAGCGAGTGCGACTTTGCCGGGCTGAATTGGGCTGCTTTTGCTGACGCAGATCCGGTAATCGCGGTCGCCCGCCAGCTTTGTCGATATCGGCTCGAATGCCATTGATATCGGCGTCATTTAGTTGGCCGCGCGCTTCGGCGACGGCGTCGCCGGCCTGTAACGTCGCGGGCTGTGCGTCTCGTCATCGCCCGCTGCAGCGTCGACTACGTCGGTCGGTTGACGGCGCATCTGCCGCTGGCGACCCGGCTCCTGATGGTCAAGGCCGACGGCTCGGTGCTCGTCCACTCCGACGGCGGCTCGTACAAGCCGCTGAATTGGATGAGCCCGCCGTGCACGTTCGTGGAGACCGACGTCGTATGGACGGTCACCAACAAAGCAGGCGAGCAGTTGATCGTCACCATCGAGTCGATCGAGCATGACTCGCAGCACGACCTCGGCATCGACCCCGGGCTGGTGAAGGACGGCGTCGAGGCGCACCTGCAGCGGCTGTTGGCCGAGCAGATCCAGACCCTCGGCCACGGCTACCGGCTGGTGCGCCGGGAGTATCCGACGGCGATCGGACCGGTGGACATCCTCTGTCGAGACGGCGACGGCGCCACGGTGGCTCTGGAGCCCAAACGCGGGTCAACCCCGCCCGTAGCGAAACACGTTGCGGTCGAAATCAAGCGGCGAGCCACGATCGAGGCTGTCGAGCAGTTGACGCGCTACCTCGAACTGCTCAACCGCGACCCGCTGCTCGCGCCGGTATCGGGCGTCCTCGCCGCGCAGACGATCGTGCCCCAGGCTCGCACCCTCGCTGAGGATCGCGGTATCCGGTGCGTGATCCTCGACTACGACGCCCTGCGCGGTGTCGACAACGCAGAGGACCGTCTCTTCTAGCCGGCGTTCGGCGCCGCCGGTGGCCAGGGTGCGCCACGTGGCGGTTTCATGGTCAACTGCGCTTTCTGGTCAAAATTCGACCGAGATCCGCTGTTGATCATGACGCTGACGCGTCGGTCACATCGGCGGGGTCGAGCTGTCCGTGAGGTTGCCCTCAACGCAGCGCGTCCAGGCTGCACGGCAGACTAGGGTTCGACGGCATCCGCCAGGAGCTTGAGGAGGACGTGTTCATGCCGCGGGAGTTCAAGCAGGTCGGGGTGGTGGGCCTGGGCACGATGGGGGCCGGCATCGCCGAGGTCTTCGCCCGCAACGGGCTCTTTGTCGTGGCCATCGAGCGGGACGACGCCAGCATCGCCCGCGGCCGCCACCATCTAGAGGGCTCCAC
>DATFTS010000009.1:0-2434 GCA_035261645.1 Jatrophihabitans sp.
GGCACCGGCCAGTCGTTGCGCCAGGTCGCCGAGTTGCTCGCGCGCGCAACAGGCGACGCCGGGTTCGTCACCGGCGCGGCGTTCGCGAAATCGTCCCGCGACCGGCAGCAGGAGGCCGCGGTCGATCGCGAGCTGCTCGCGGCCGGCATCCTCCCCCGCGATCCGCAGCTCTACGGCGGCGAGGACGAATGACGACCCGCACCGTTTCCGGTGGCCCGCGCGCCACAGTCGCCGCGCACGGGCTGCGGGTGGCGCTGCCGCCGCGATGGGAGGCCCGGCTCTTTCTGCGCGACGGGCTCGGCGCGGGCTGGGACGGCGAGTCGGTGAACCCGGTGCTGCACCTTGCGAACTTCGCGCTGCCCACCGGACGAGGAGACTTCGGCTCGGGGGCGGTCGAGCTGATGGGCTCGCGCCACGCATTCGTCTCGCTGCTGGAGTACGACGCCACCGAGGCAGGGCAGCCGCTGTTCGCCGCGCGTGGCATGCCGAGGCCGGCGCTGGACGAGTTTGCGCCCAACGCACTGCAGCGGCGGCTGCCCGGTCAGCTCGGTTGCCAACGGTTCTTCACCGAGAACGGGCGGGCGTTCTGCCTCTACGTCGTGCTCGGCTCGCGCACGGAAGCAGCGGGCTTGGTCAGTGACGTGCACGGCGTGCTCGACAACCTGACTGTGGAGCTGCGATGAAGCTCGCGGAAAGGCTCGTCAACCGCCTCGCGACGATCGGGTCGGCGCGTACCTCGCGACGCAACTTCCTCGCTGCCGCGACACTGACGGGAACTGCGCTCGCGGTCGATCCGTGGGGTTATCTGACGCGGCCACAGAGCGCGTATGCAACTGCGTGCGGGCCGGGCGCCAACTGCGGCGACGGCTGGTCGGCGATGTGTTGCTCGATCAACGGCGGCCGCAACACCTGCCCGCCGAACACGTTCCGCGGCGGCTGGTGGAAGGCCGACCGCTCGTCCTTCTGCGGCGGGAACGCTCGCTACTACATCGACTGCAACGCGCTGCCCGGCCACCACTTCACCTGCCACTGCAACCAGAGCAACTGCGACCACCGCTACGTCGCGTGCAACGTGTTCCGCTACGGGCAGTGCAACACCCAGATCCACGGGGTCACCGCGGTGGTCTGCCGGCAGATCAGTTGCATCCCGCCGTGGCAGCTCTACCCCCGCGCGTGCGGCTCGTCCAGCCGTACTGATAACAACACCGCGCAGCACACCGCGCCGTGCCTCGCGCCCGTGACCTTCCCGCCCGCACCGCTCGTCCTCGCCGCGGGCCACCGGCTCTCGGCCGGCGAGCGGATCGTCTCGCGCGACCGGCACACCGATCTGCGCATGCGTCCGGACGGCAACCTCGTGCTGCGCAACCAGTCGGGCGTGGTGTGGTCGACCAACACCGCGAACACCGCCGCCGGTGGCCACGCCGTGCTCGGCAATGACGGGCGACTGCGGGTGGTCGATGCGCACGGCACGATCCGGTTCTCCACCCACAACCCGACGACCGGAGCGACGCCGACCTTGCGCATCTTCAACGTCGGCCAACTCGTCATCCTGCGCGACGCCACGGTGGTCTGGCGCACGTACACCCACACGCCCTGAGGAAAGCCATGTTGATCATGCTGATGGTGACCGCTGTGGTGGCAGCCGCCCGCGGGCTGTGGTCACCGTGCGGGCTCTCGATGCTCTCGTCACTCAACCCGGTGTCCGAGCGATCGCGTGGGCATCGGTTCTGGGTGACCGCGTGCTGGTACACGCTCGGTGCAGTTCTCGGCGGAGCGCTGCTCGGCGGTGCGGGCGCTCTCGGCGCGTTGGGCGTACGGACGTTGGGGCTCAGCGGGAACGCCACGTGGGCGCTCGCGCTGGCGGCTGCAGTCGCCGCGGCGCTTTCCGATGGTCGGGTCGGTGGGTGGTCGCTGCCAACACATCCACGCCAGGTGGACGATCGCTGGTTGCTGCGCTACCGCCGTTGGATCTATGCCGGTGGCTACGGCGTGCAGATCGGCGCCGGCTTCACGACCTACATCATGACGGCGGGCGTGTATCTCGTCGCGGCGCTGGCGGTGCTCACCGGCCGGCCCGAGCAGGCGCTGATCGGCGGAGTGCTGTTCGGACTGGTACGCGGGCTCGGCATCGCGGTCGTGAGCGTGGCACGTGACGCTGATCAGCTTCGTCGCCTCATGGCGCGCGTAGACGCATGGACGGAGGCATCGGCGGTCGTCGCGGGCGCGGCGTGCGTGTCGGTTGCCGCAGTTGCAGCCGGTCAGCTAGTAGGAGGAGCCGACGCACCGGCGCGGGCAGTAGGAGTGGCGCTCGCAGTCGCCGCAGCCCTGCTCGTGCCGCTGCTGCACACCGCGACGAAGGCAGGCGCGTTCCACGCTCAGTGGCGCGGACTCCCGCGCCACTGAGCCGGCTTTCCGGCACTCTCACTGGCGTGCG
>DATFTS010000010.1:0-1914 GCA_035261645.1 Jatrophihabitans sp.
AACGTGACGAGCGCCAGGTCGCCCGCCAGCGGGACGGGTTGCACGCTGCCCGGGTTGACGTCGCCAACCGTTGCCAGCTTACGTCCGACCGATGCCAGGTAGCTCATGTCCCGCGCGCCGGGGCCGCTCACCACCAACTCCAGCACGGAGTTGTAGCCAGGGCCGAAGCCAGGCGCGTGCGCGATTAGTTCGTAGCCCTTGCGGGTGGTCGACCCGGCTGGGTCGGTGCTCGCATCCGCGCGGCCGAGCCGGATCGCGAAGAACGGCGTCGCCAGTACGACGATCAACCCGGCGGCAAGGGTGCCGAGTACCAGCTTGTGCCGCGCCAGCGTGGCCGCCCATCGACTCCAGCCTGTGTGCGCGGAACGTGGCACATACGTTCCGGCCCGCACGGCACGGCGCACCCGGCGCGGCAGCACCCGATCACCGAGCAAGGAGAGCACCGCCGGCAGCAACGTCAGGGATGCCAGCATCGTGAGCGCCACCGCAACGGCGGTGCCCAATGCGACGCCATAGAGGAAGCTGACGCCGAGTGCCACCAGGCCGAGGATCGCGACGCACACGGTGGCACCGGCGAACAGCACGGCGCGTCCGGACGTGTTGAGCGCGAGGACGATCGACTCGTCCAGCGGTGTCCCCAGCCGCAGTGCACGCCGGTGGCGGGTGACGATGAACAACGCATAGTCGACGCCCACGCCGATCACCATCAGCTGCGCCAGTTGTGGCGCGAAGGTCGCGACGTTCATCACGTGGCTCAGTAGCGACAGCAGAGCCATGCCACTACCCAGTGCGGCGGCCGCGCACAGCAGCGGCAGCGCCGCCGCGCCAACGGTCCGGAAGACGAGAGCGAGCACGATCAGAGCGACGAGGAAGCCAAAGACCTCGGGTGGCACACCCTTCTGCTGCTGCGAGAGGTTGGCGAACGCGGTTCCGGTGAACTCGTAGCCCACCGCGGGACTGTCCAGAGTGACGAGCCGGTCGCGCACCCCGGCGAAGTTGCCGACCGCGTTCTGGTTCACCTGCCAGGTCACCGAGACCAGGCCGACCTTGCCGTCCGTGCTGAGCAGCGGGTTGCGGCGCTCCCCCGGCGTCGGCGAAGCCAACAGGCCGGAGCCGTTCGCGGCGCACTGCACTGAGCCCCACGGCGAGCGCAGCACCGCAACATGATCACCGGCGTTGCAGAGTCGTTGCAGCGCCGGCTGCAGCCCCGGCGGCGGGACGGCCGGGTTCAGCTTCCCCTGCTTCGCGTACACGACAACGGTGCCGTTCTGGCCGGCAAAGCTGCCCTCGTTGTGCGACTTGAGCAGATTCAGCACGGTCTGCGTCTCGGTGTGCGGCAGTGTGAACACGTTCTTGTAGGACGAGCCACCTGCAGCGCCGGCAAGCACCTGCGCGAGCACGATGAATGCGGTCCAAGCGCCGATGACATACCACCGGTGCCGGACCGCGAGCCGGGCAAGCCGCCGCATCGAGACCCCATAAAGCTTGTTTGGCAGACCCTTTCACAATCTAAGGTCGGTGAAGTGTCGGCCGCGGAACCGTCTCAACGAACGCGCAAACTGCGCGGTGCCCAGATCGCCGTGGCTGCCGTGTTCTTCGCACACGGGCTGCTCTTCGCGTCCTGGGCCGCACACATCCCGCACGTAAAGGCACGTCTCGGCGTCAACGACGGCACGCTCGGCCTCGCGCTGCTCGGCGCACCGGTCGGCTCCGTCACGGCGATCATGCTGGCCGCGTATCTCGTGCCCAAGATCGGCAGCCGGCGCGTCGTGCAGATCGCGCTGGTCGGCTACTGCGCCGCAGGCCCGTTCGTCGGGCTTGTCAGTTCGGTGGCCGGCCTGTTTGTCGCCCTGTTCTTCTGGGGCGGCTTCCAGGGAACTCTCGACATCGCCATGAACACCCAGGCGATCACCG
>DATFTS010000011.1:0-4909 GCA_035261645.1 Jatrophihabitans sp.
ACGCTCAAGGGCTGGGCGATCGACCGGGACACCCCGGTGCAGCCGGTGACGGTGAAGGTCAGCATCGACGGCACTGTCACCAACGTCGTTGCCAACCAGTTCCGCAAGGACGTCGCCGACAGCCATTCCGTCGCCGGCGGCAACCACGGGTTCGCCGTGACGCTCGCTGAGAAGCAGGGCACCCACAAGATCTGCGTCACCGCCGTGAACATCTGGTACGGCAGCGACAACAGCTTCGGCTGCAAGTCGGTGTGGATGAACGACAATCCGCGCGGGGCGTTCCAGGCGGCCGCCGTGCAGTCCGGGAGGCTGCGACTGGTCGGCTGGTCGGTCGACGGCGACAAGCCGAACGCCGTCGTCACCATGGCGATCAAGGTCGACAGCACCACGCACCAAGTGCCGGCCAGCGTGGCGCGCAGCGACATGGCCAAGCTCTACCCGAACGCCGGCAACAACCACGGCTTCGACGTCTCGTACACGCTGGCCGAGGGCAGCCACACGATCTGCGTGACCGCGACGAACATCGGCTTCGGCACCAACCAGAACCTCGGCTGCAAGACCGTCGTCATCAACTTCACGCCCGCCGCGGCGATCACCGGTCTCAACGCGACCAGCACAGGAGCGCGGCTGACCGGCTGGGCGAGCGACCCCGACACAAGCAACCCCATCTCGGTGCAGCTCAGCGTCGACAGCAAGACGACGACGCTCACCGCCAACGGCCCCGGCGGCAGCCATTCGGGCCACAACTTCGCCGCGACGCTCGGGCTGAAGTCCGGCGCCCACAAGGTCTGCGCCGTCGGCCTCAACGTGCTCTACGGCACGCACAACTCGGCGCCGGCGTGCAGCACGATCACGCTCGCGCTCAGCCCGCTGGGCAAGTTCGAGTCGCTGGCGCGGCAGAGCGGTTCGTCGAACCTCGCGGTGCGGGGTTGGGCGCTCGACCCCGACACCACCGGAGCTGTCAGCATCCAAGTGATCCTCGACGGCAAGACGATCGCGACCGTGCCGGCAAACGCCAACCGCGCCGACATCGGCAGCGCCTACCCGGGCTTCGGCGCCAACCACGGCATCTCCACCGTGGTGAGTACGGACGCCGGCGAGCACCGGGTGTGCTTGAACGCCGTGAACGTCGGCGGCGGATCGAACGTCGCGCTGGGTTGTCGGCTGATCATCGCGGTGCACCCGACCGCGCCGAGCGCTCCGCAGCAGGTGACCGCGATGGCGGGCTACGGCGGCGCGCAGGTCTCGTGGCAGCCGCCCGCCTCTGACGGTGGCGCGCCGTGGACGAAGTACACGGTGACGGCCAGCCCAAGCGGGCTGTCGGCCACCGTCGACGCCGGCACGACGAGCGCCACCATCCTTGGCCTGCATCCGAGCACGACGTACACGTTCAGCGTCACCGCGAGCAACGTCGCCGGGGCGTCCGTCGCCGGACTCTCCTCGGCGGTGAAGACGCAGGCCAGCCCGCCGGCGCAGACCACGCCGGCGCCGGTCTCGACGAGCCGCTACATCCGCAACATCCGCACGGCGAGCGCGGCCGAGCAGTCGACGATGCGCAACGAGGGCGCGACCGACGCCTTCTACAACCCGTCCGGCCATGGGTACCTGATCCTGCTCGACATCGGCGGCCAGGATCAGTTCGACGGCGGGGTGGTGCTCAGCGCCACCACCCGCTTCGTCGCCTACAGCGCCCTCGTCGCCGACCTGAAGGCCTACGTGGACGGTTACGCCAGCAAGCAGAAGCCGAGCGCCCCGATCACGATCGCGATCGGGACGAACAACGACATGGACGTCTCGGCGGCGAGCGGCAAGGCGTGGGCGACCCAGGTCGTCAACCCGGTAGCGGCGTATGTGAAGGGCCGCTACCCGGGCATTACGATCACGGGCGCCAATGACATCGAGCCCGGTTTCCGCGCGTCGTACAGCGCGACGAAGGCGTGGCTGACCGGGTACCTCGGCGCGAGCAACGCACCGTTCGTGTTCAATGGGTCGGCCGACGGCTGCTCGTGGACGACGACGAAGGGCGGCTGCAACAACGGCTGGAACATGTCAGGTCTCTACTACCTCGCGGCGGGTGCCGCGCCGATCCGGACGCTGAACTTGCCGCAGATCTACAACACCACGATGGCCGCGCAGTGGAAGTACATCTCGCTGACCGGCGTGACTTCCGGCCAGCCCCGGATCAACTTCGGCGGGCCGCTCACCGAGTGGACCGCATGCTCGCAGACCAACAGCTGCGGCAGCCTCACCGGGCACAGCGCGTGGTCGACGATGTGGTCGAACCTGCAGTCCGATTCGCGATTGAAGGTGGCCAGCCTGCCGTACTCGACTGACCTGCGGATCGACCGGTGATGACCCGCACGCGCCTGCAGTTCGTCGCCATTGCGCTCGCGCTCAGCGGGCTGGCGGCGGGATGCACGTCCGCTGCTGGAACCGATCAGCAGTCGACGTCGGCGCAGCAGCCGGTAACGCCGACGACGACGAGCGTCGCGCCCACCCCGACGCCGCCGACGTCTGCGCCGGTCACCGCTCCCGCGCCGACGACGGCGCCCGAGAGCAGCACGGCAGTGTCGAGCACGACGGCGCCGGCGACGCCGAGCAGTCCTACGCCGACCAGCACCTGCACATCGATCGAGATCCGGGTGATCCGCGGATCCGCCGATCACGGCGAGGAGATCGCTGCACTGCAGTTCGTGAACTCGGGCAGCACATCCTGCGTGCTCGTCGGCTATCCGTCCGTGACCCTGCTGCTCAACGGCAAGCGGATCGGGCAACCGTCCCGGCCGGCCACCGCCGCACAGTCGGTGCGGACGCTCAACCCGGGCGATGTCGCCGAGAGCCTGCTGCACGACTACACCAGCTGCCAGGCGCCGCTGTCGGACAGCCTGCGGGTGCGGGCGCCGGGCATGTCGCTGACCTCGGTGCGGCCGGCGCAACTGCGTGGCTGCGTCCTGCGCGTCGACAAACTGGGTGCGGCTGAATAGGGCCCGATCGTTCACGGCAGGATGTCGTGAGTGTCGTCCCGCAACCACTCGTGGCTGCTGATCACGGCACTCGCCCTCACCGGGCTGTCGATGCGCACGGCGGTGACGAGCGTCGGCGCCGCGCTCGACGACCTGCAGGCTGGCTTGCACGCGTCCAGTGCAGTGGCGGGCATCATCACCACGCTGCCGGTGATCTGCTTCGCCGGGCTCGGCGCGACGACACCACGACTCTCCCGCCGGCTCGGCTCGCACCGGCTTCTGGTGATCGCGCTGGCAGTGAGCACGTTGGGCATGGCGCTGCGCCCGATCGGCAGCACGGCCGGTTGGTTCATCCCGTTCAGCGTCCTGGCGCTCGCAGGTGGCGCGGTGAGCAACGTGCTGCTGCCGAGCCTGGTCAAGGCGCACTTCCCTGATCGCATCGGCGCGATGACCGCCGTCTACACCACCGCGCTGGCTGTCGGCACCACGGCAGCAGCCGGCCTCACCGTGCCCATCGGCGACGTAGCCGGTGGGTGGCGCGCCGGGCTCGGGTCGTGGGCGCTGCTGTGCGCTCTTGCCGCGTTGCCGTGGCTGCCGACGCTGCGCGGCGACCACGCCACGTTGGGCCGGACCGGCGAGGCGGTGCCACTGCGTGCACTCGCGCACAGCCGGACCGCCTGGGCGCTGACGGTCTTCTTCGCCGCGCAGTCGATGCAGGCCTACATCGCCTTCGGCTGGTTCGCTCGTTTTCTCGACGACCACGGCGTGTCACACGGCACCGCGGGCGCCATGGTGGCACTGCTGTCGGCGGTCGGCATACCGGTGTCCCTAGTGGCGCCGCGCGTGCCGGCGCGTCGCCTCCGGCCGACGATCGCGTTGTTCGGCCTGTGCAGCGTGGTGGCGTACGTCGGCCTGGCAATTGCACCAGTGGGCGGCGCCTGGGCGTGGATGGTGCTGGCCGGCATCGGCGGCGGGACGTTCCCCATCGCGCTGCTGCTCATCGGCCTGCGGGCCCGTACGGCGGCGATGACCGCGGCGCTGTCGGCGTTCGTCCAGGTGATCGGCTACCTCGTCGCCGGCTGCGGGCCCCTGCTGTTCGGGGCGCTGTTCGGGGCAACCGGATCGTGGGCGCTGCCCATCGGCGTCCTGTTTGTCGCCCTGGCCGCGACCATGCTGTCGGCGTGGCCGTCGACCGCGCATCGATACGTCGACGAGGAGCTGGCACCATCGGCGCAGTGAGCGACACCAACGACGCCGAAGCGCTGCGCCGCAACAACTTTCGCGTGCTGCGCCAACTGCCCACCCGCTGGTCCGACGACGACACGTACGGGCACGTGAACAACGTCGTGCACTACTCGATGTTCGACACTGCGGTGAACGGGTGGTTGATCGAGGCGTCCGGCGTCGACATCCGTGCGCTGCCCGCGATCGGTCTCGTCGTCGAGACCTCGTGCCAGTACTTCGCCGAGCTGCGCTTCCCTGAGGTCGTCACCGCCGGGCTCGCCCTCGAGCGGCTCGGAAACTCCAGCGTGATCTACCGCCTGGCGCTGTTCGGCGAGCACGCCGAGTCGCCCGCCGCGACCGGCCGGTTCGTGCACGTCTACGTCGATCGGGACACCCGCCGCCCGACACCCGTCCCGGACGAGATCAGGGCCGCGCTGACGAAGCTTTGACGGCTCAATCCGCGCCGATGTCCTCGTGCCAGAGCTCGGGGCGGGCGGCGATGAAATCGGTCATCATCCGCACGCATGTCTGATCGTTGAGCAGCACCACCTCCACGCCGTTCTCGGCCAGCCAGTCGTGGCCGCCGAAGAACGTCGTCGCCTCGCCGATGACGACGCGGGTAATACCGAACTGCCGGATCAGCCCGCTGCAGTACCAGCAGGGCGAGAGTGTGGTCACCATCGTCGTGCCGCGATAGGAGCGCTGCCGTCCGGCGTTGCGGA
>DATFTS010000012.1:0-4719 GCA_035261645.1 Jatrophihabitans sp.
GCCATCGGCCATCCCGAACTGGTGATCTTCGGGCTTGAGCCGCACATCTGTCAGCCGATCCTGAACGAGATCGCGGACTACGTGATCTTCCAGGACGTGCGTATCGGGTCGGGCGACGAGGTTGCCGTGGCGAACTGGCGGTTCCTGGCGATCGCGGTCCCGAATCCCGCCGACGTAGTTGTCCGGGCGAACGACTTCTATCGCAAACCGGTGCACAACTCGGTTCCGGTACTGCAACTCGTGTATCCGGACGTGCACGGCGTCTGGCCGTGGGAGCCTCATTGCCACTTGTTTCCGGGCCAGCAGCCGTTGCCGGGGGAGTTTCCCGGCGCGGATGAACCTCGCTCTGCATGAAGTTGCGTAATGATGCATAATCGTGCAGATGGGAGCTCGGGTCGCGATTGCCGGTGCCAGCGGCTACGCCGGCGGCGAGCTGCTCCGCCTCGTCGCCGGCCACTCCGAGCTCGAGGTCACGGCGGTCACGGCACAGTCGAGCATCGGCCACAGCGTGGGCGACGTTCATCCGAACCTGCGCTCGGTCGCCGACTTGGTGTTCGACGAGACGTCGCGCGACACGCTCGCGGGGGCCGACCTGGTGTTCTTCGCCCTGCCCCACGGCGCCTCCGCCGACCTTGCGGCCGAGTTGCCGACGTCGACCAAGGTCGTCGATCTGGGCTCGGATCATCGGCTTACCGATCCGGTCGCATACGCGCGGTACTACGGCGGCGACTACCACGAGGCGTGGACGTATGGCTTGCCAGAACTGCCCGGCCAGCGTCAGCTCATTGCGGCGTCCAGTCGAGTTGCCAACACAGGCTGCCACGCGGTCGCCGCCATTCTCGCGATCGCACCGTTGGTCGCGGCCGGCGTGGCCGATCCGGAGGATGTCGTCGTCACCTCGGCGAGCGGCACGTCCGGCGCCGGCAAGGCGGTCGCTTCACATCTGCTCGGCAGCGAGGTGATGGGCGACCTCACCGGTTACAAGGTGGGTGCCCATCGGCACGTACCCGAGATCAAGCAGGCCGGCGGCGTGCGCACCCTGACCATGACGCCGATGCTCGCTCCCATGCCGCGGGGCATCCTTTCCAGCGTCGCGTTGCGTCCGGTCGGCACCGTCACACGCGACGCGGTCCGAGATGTTCTTGGTCAGGCGTACGGCGACGAGCCCTTCATTCATCTCCTGGCACCCGAGCAGCAGCCGCGTACCGCCATGACCGCCGGTTCGAACAGCGCGCACCTGCAGGCCGAGATCGATGTCGACTCCGACCGCATCGTCGTCACCTGCGCCATCGACAACCTCGGCAAAGGTGCGGCTGGGCAAGCCCTGCAGATCGCCAACATCATGCTCGGGCTGCCCGAGTCGACCGGGCTGTCCGTCGACGGAGTTGCCCCGTGAGTGTCACGGCCGCGCAAGGCTTTCGTGCCGCCGGCGTCGCCGCGGGACTCAAGGCGTCTGGTGACCTGGACGTCGCAGTCGTGGTAAACGACGGGCCGGTCGACGCCGCTGCCGCAGTCTTCACCAGCAACCGGGTCAAGGCCGCG
Source organism: Jatrophihabitans sp. (assembly GCA_035261645.1). Taxonomy (GTDB): domain Bacteria; phylum Actinomycetota; class Actinomycetes; order Mycobacteriales; family Jatrophihabitantaceae; genus Jatrophihabitans. The sequence goes on from DATFTS010000012.1 coordinate 1,543, forward strand.
CCGGTGCTGTGGAGCGAGGCGGTGATCAAGGACGGCCGGCTGCGCGCCGTGGTGTTGAACTCGGGAGGCGCCAACGCCTGCACCGGTCCTGAAGGTTTCCGCGACACGCACAACACCGCCGAGCACGTCGCAACATTATTGAAGGTCGGTGCGGGCGATGTGGCCGTATGCTCCACCGGCCTGATCGGTGAACGGTTGCCGATGGCGAAGCTGCTCGTCGGTGTCGACAGCTGCATCGCGTCCCTCTCCGCCACCGGCGGTCAGGCCGCAGCCGAGGCAATCCGTACCACAGACACGCACGCAAAACAGGCGATGGTGGAGCGGGACGGCTGGACCGTTGGCGGCATGGCAAAGGGCGCCGGCATGCTCGCTCCTGGCCTGGCCACCATGCTCTGCGTCATCACCACTGATGCCGTGAGCGATGGACAGACCCTCGACAGCGCCCTTCGCGCGGCGACGCGAATGACCTTCGACCGGGTCGACGCGGACGGCTGCATGTCCACCAACGACACCGTGTTGCTGCTTGCGTCGGGCGCGTCCGGTCGTCAACCGACACCTGCCGTGCTGGCTGAGGCGATTGAACACGTTTGCCGCGACCTCGCCCGGCAGTTGATCGCCGACGCTGAGGGCGCGACGAAGGAGGTCGCCGTTGAAGTCGTTGGTGCGGCGAGTGAAGCGGATGCGGTCGAGGTCGGACGCTCGGTGGCGCGCAACAACCTGCTGAAATGCGCGTTGTTCGGCAACGACCCCAACTGGGGCAGAGTGCTCGCCGCCGTCGGCACGACGAAAGCGGTGTTCGAGCCCGACCGGCTTGACGTGGCGATCAACGGGGTGCAGGTCTGCCGCAACGGTGCCGGCGGCGACCCGCGCCACCTCGTTGACCTGAGCCCGCGCGACGTACACATCCGCGTGGACCTGAACGCGGGCACCCAGGAAGCCACGATCTGGACCAATGATCTGTCGCACGCCTACGTCGAAGAGAACTCGGCCTACTCGACATGACGACGCGTTGCGAAACCATGGAGCGAACGTGAGCAGGCACATCGAGCAAGCGTTGACGAAGGCCGCCACCCTCGTCGACGCGCTCCCGTGGCTGGGCCGCTTCCACGACAAGATCATCGTGGTGAAGTACGGCGGAAACGCGATGGCGAACCCCGCGCTGCAGGCTGCGTTCGCCGAAGACGTCATGTTTCTGCGTTACGCCGGCCTCAAGCCCGTCATCGTGCACGGCGGCGGCCCGCAGATCACCGATCATCTGCAGCGGCTCGGAATCGAGTCGCAGTTCCGCGGCGGCCTGCGCGTGACGACGCCCGAGACCGTCGACATCGTCCGCATGGTGCTCACCGGGCAGGTCAACGCCGAGATCGTGAACCTGCTCAACGACCACGGCTCGTTCGCCATTGGGCTCTCGGGTGAGGACGCAGGTCTGCTCACCGCTGAACGGCGGCCCGCCATCGTCGATGGCGAGGAGATCGACATCGGGCTCGTCGGCGACGTAGTTGCCGTCGATCCGTCCGCGATGCTGGCGTTGATCGAGGCCGGCCGGATCCCGGTGCTCGCCACCGTCGCGCGCGGTCGCGACGGGCTCACCTACAACGTCAACGCCGACACGGCTGCCGCCGCTGTAGCGGTCGGGTTGGCGGCGGAGAAGCTTGTCGTGCTCACCGATGTCGAGGGCTTGTACGCCGACTGGCCGGCGACCAACGACATCGTCAGCCAGATCAGCGCCGACGAGCTCGCGACGCTGCTGCCTACCCTCTCGAGCGGCATGGTGCCGAAGATGGAGGCCTGTCTTCGCGCGGTCGAAGGCGGCGTGCCGCGCGCACACGTCCTGGACGGGCGCGTACCCCATGCGTTGTTGCTCGAGATCTTCACCAGCGAGGGAATCGGCACCATGGTGCTGCCAGGCAAGGACTGACGAATGACCGAGATGAGCCGGCGCTGGGACGCCGTGATGATGCCCAACTACGGCACGCCACCGATCGCCCTCGACCGCGGCAGCGGCGTGCGCGTGTGGGACGTCGACGGCCGCGAGTACCTCGACTTCGTCGCCGGGATTGCCGTCTCGTCGCTCGGGCACGCACACCCGGCGCTGGTAGCCGCCGTCACCGCACAGGTCGGCAAGCTCGCGCACACGTCCAACCTCGCGATCCATGAACCCGGTGTCAGTCTCGCCGAGCGGCTCGTCGACCTGCTCGCGCTCCCGGCTCGGGTGTTCTTCGCCAACAGCGGCGCCGAGGCGAACGAGTGCGCTCTCAAGCTGGCGCGGTTGCACGGCAGAGCCGGCAAGCGTGCGGAGATCGTCTCCTGCCACAGCAGCTTCCACGGACGCACGATGGGGGCGCTCTCGGTCACCGGCAACGCCGCGAAGCGCGAGCCGTTCGCACCGCTTCCCGGGCCGGTGACCTTTGTGGATTATGGAGACGCGGACGCGCTGCGTGCCGCTGTAGGTCCGCAGACCGCCGCGGTGATCGTCGAGCCCACCCTCGGTGAGGGCGGCGTCGTGCCACCGCCTGCCGGCTTCCTCGCCGCGGTGCGTGAGATCTGCGACAACGCGGGTGCACTGCTGATCGTCGATGAAGTGCAGAGCGGTATCGGGCGCACAGGGCACTGGTTCGCCAGCCAGGCGGAGGGAGTTCGGCCGGACATCATCACGCTGGCGAAAGGGCTCGGTGGCGGGTTGCCGATCGGCGCATGCGTTGCGGTCGGCTCGGCGGGCGAGCTGTTCGCGCCCGGAGATCACGGCAGCACCTTCGGTGGCAATCCGGTCGCGTGTGCCGCGGCTCTCGCCGTCCTCACGACCATCGCCGACGAGCACCTTCTCGACAACGTCAAGCGGGTCGGCGAGCACCTTGCGCACGCGCTTGAGACGATCGACAGTCCGCTCATCACTGGCGTGCGGGGCAGCGGCCTGTGGCGCGCGGTGGCTCTCGCCGGTGATCACGCGAGTCAGATCGAGGCAGCTGCTCGCGATCGTGGGCTGCTCGTCAATGCCGTCAAAGCTGACGCGATCCGCCTTGCGCCGCCGCTGATCGTCACCGAGGCGGACGTCGACGAGGCGCTGCCGCGGCTCGTCGCCGCGTTCGACGAGGTGGCGCGGTGACCAGGCACTTCCTCCGCGACGACGATCTGAGCCCGGAAGAGCTCGTCACCGTCCTCGACCTGGCCGACCAGATG
>DATFTS010000013.1:0-4394 GCA_035261645.1 Jatrophihabitans sp.
GCTGGAGACCAGCCTGTCGGTCAGCCTCGACCACAACTTCGTGTGGGAACACCAGACACTGACCGACCTCGCCACCGGTGTCGAAGAGCGTCTGCAACTTGCTGAGCTCGCGAGCTGACGCGCCCGCCCGGGCGAACGCGCGTGGTCGCGTCGGCCAAACGCGGAGGAGACCTAGCCTGGCCCTTGAGTCGGCCCCTGAGTCGGCGCGGTGGCGTTCTGCATGCCCGAGGTCTCGTCGCCGTCCGAGGGCTTCGGCGCATGCCACGTGTCGCTCCTGGTTTCGCCTCCTCGGCCCGCGACCGCCGTGCCGACTGCGATCGCTGCGGCAACCGGCCACTCGATCAGTTCGGTGGCCGCCAGAGCCGCCAGTCCGGCGTAATACAGCGTCTGCTTCGGCTCCGGCAGGAACGAGCGAGCGGTTTGCGCGGCGGCGCCCAATTCCTGTCGACGGATGTGTGGCGTGGGCACGTGCGGCCTTTGCAGTCGCGGCGCACGGAACTGCGCAGTGACGAACGGAAGGTTGAGCGTCGCGGTGCGCGAAGCGCCTGCCCGCATGGCGCTGTTTTCCTGGCTGGCCGACCCACCGGGTTCCGGAGCCGGTTCCTGGTGCTCTGGCCCTTGTGGGATTCCGCCGGATTCTGCAGGCATGATCGCCTCCTCGTGAAGCGCCCCTCGGCGCCCGACCCTCCTCCGGAGAGGTCGCTCGGCTCCTTGTTCGGCCGGGAACCTGACGTTACGACGCGGTCAACATCAACTGAACCCCGTCGGCAATCTCCGGGCGACGCCGGAGGTCGATCGATGCCGCCGCATGTTGGTCGCCAGTTCTCGCGCCGGTCACCTGGCGTTATCGCGTACGCGACGGTTCGTCCTCAACCTGAATGCCATGGAGTCCGTCTGCGAGCGACTGCCCGATGAGGTTCTGGTCGCGTTGGTCGCCGAGGCCCTGTTGCCCGCCGTGCGGGGCTTGTACTGGCTGCTGTTGCGCTCCGGTATCGCGCATCAGGTGGTCGACTGATCCGGTCAGCCGGTCGGCCCTGCGCAGTGCCGGCACTGCGGCGGCTATCGCAGTGGCACCGGCGGCGGGCACGAGGGCTTGAGCCCAACCCATAGGGCCAAGGGGTGTGCAGCCGAGCAGTTGGCTGACACCTGGCGTACTGACCAGCACTCCGAGCACGGCTAGCGAGCCTCCTACAGTGAGCAGCACCAACGGCTCGCGCGAGTCGATCAGCGTCTGGCCGAGCTGGGTGCTGACGAGGGCGACCAGCCCTATCGTCGAAGCGCGGCGCGGCCGGCCGGTCAATGCTCCGGTGATCCACGCGCCGGTTGCTCCGAGCGTGGTGGTGGCGCCGCGGAAGACAACCATGCGGACGAGCGACTCGTTGTCGAGCCCACGTTGGCGCGCAGCCGGGGATGCTCGTGTGGGGCTGACTGCGAGCGCAGCGGCGGGCAGGGCGTCGGTGAGCATGTTGACCAGCAGTAGCTGCCTGGTGCTGAGCGGTGCCTGGCCGCGGAGGGCGGTGCCGATGAGCGTGAACGCCACCTCCCCGGCGTTTCCGCCGAGTAGCACGGTCACCGCGGACTGCACCTGCTGCCACAGCTGTTGCCCCTCCCCTATCGCCTCGAGGAGGCTGCCGACGCGGCCGTCGGTGAGCACGACGTCGGCTGCGCCGCGCGCCGGGTCACTGCCGTGGCTCGACACACCGACGCCGACGGCGGCGGTGCGGATGGCTGCCGCATCGTTCGCACCGTCGCCGACCATCGCGCAGACATGACCGGCGCGGGTGAGTTCTTGGACGATCTCGACCTTGTGTTGCGGACTCATCCGCGCATAGACGACGCCGCGTTCGACCGCCTGCGCGCGCTGCCGGTGCGACATCTGTTCCCATTGCGCACTCGTGATCACGCCGTGCTCCGGCACCGTAATCCCGAGCTTCATTGCGATGGCACGTGCGGTGAGCGGATGGTCGCCGGTGATCAGGCGCACGCCGATCTCGCGCTCGGCGAGCGCGGAGAGTAGTTCCGCGGCCCCGGCGCGCGGCGTGTCCGCCAATCCGAGGAAGCCCAGGAACGTCAACCCGTCCGAACTGAACCGTTCGAGGGAGTCGTCGTCGGCGTTGCCCGTCAGCTGTTGTGGGCTGAGCTGGCGTTCCGCTACGGCGATGACCCGCAGACCCGCACTGGCCAACTCCTGCATTCGTTCGGTCAGCTGCGCGCGCGCTCGCCCGTCGCCCGGAGTGTTGCAGGCCGCCAAGACGGTTTCCGGCGAGCCCTTCACGGCAAGACGACAGCCCTGCAGCCCCGCGGCGAAATCACGGCCGGGTCGAAACGGTAGTTCGCGGTCGCGATCGGGAGGGGTGCCGGCAGCCTGCAGAACAGCGGCGTCGGTGGCGTGCGGCGGCGGCTGGCCGGGCGGTGGACGGGGGCTGGCGACCGCGGCAGTCGACAACACCTCGTCCGCGTCGACGCTCTCTTGAGGTTCAACTGTGGTGACCTGCAGCCGGTTCTCGCTCAGGGTGCCCGTCTTGTCGAAGCACACGACGTCGACGCGACCCAGCGCTTCGACCGATCGTGGCGCGCGCACGAGCACTCCGAGTTCCGCCAGCCGGCGCGCCGCGGCCTGCTGGGCCAGGGTGGCCACGAGCGGCAGTCCTTCGGGAACCGCGGCGACAGCCACGGACACGCCGCTCGCGACGGCCTGCCGGATTCCGGCCCCACGCAACAGCCCGGCCCCGGTGACCGCACCGCCCGATGCCAGGGTGGCAGGCAGCACCCGCGAGGTCAGGTGGCCCAGCTGGGTTTGCAGTCCACGGTGGCCGGAACGGCGCGGTGCCAGCGCGTCGGCGCGGCCGGCAGCAGTTGACGCGCCGACTGCAACGACCACTGCACGCGCTCGACCGGTCAGCAACGCCGTGCCCTCGTAGAGCATGCAAGATCGCTCGGCGTAACCCGCCCCGGGTGTCGGTTGAGGTTGTTTGCCGATGGGCAACGACTCCCCGCTCAGGGAAGACTCGTCGACCTCGACGCCTTCAGCCGCAACCACGCGAGCGTCCGCCGGTACCACCTCGCCGCCGCGGACCTCGATGACCTCGCCGGGACGCAAGGCCCTGGCCGGTACGAATTCCCACGCTCGCTCGTCCGCAGCTTCCTCGTGAACGATTGCCGCCCGGATGTGAGACGGAACGTCGTCGGCCAACACGTCGAGGTCCGTCACCCGCGCCGCCGGGCTCTGGCCGGCGAGCAGGCTACGCACGCGATGTTCGGCTCGGTGACGTTGCACGGCCGACAACAGCGCGTTGCCGGTCAGCACTGAGCCGACGAGAGCAGCATCAACCGGCGACCCGAGTACCGCACTGGCCGTCGCTCCGATCGCCAACACGGGAGTGAGCGGATCATTGAGCTCAGCGCGCACGGCGGCAACGAACTGATGAACCTCATCCGCCGCTTGCCGGGCGGCGACCCACGATCCGGTACCCGATTGCGGTCGACCGACCGGACCGCCTTGCGACCTACGGTCGGCGACAGCAGTGAGCGCGCGGAGCTCGTCGACGGTCTGCTCGATTGTGAGCGCGTGCCAAGCTATGACCGGCGCAGGCGTGGGCGCCGGTCGGCGCAACGTCCGCACCGCAAGGGCATGGCCCTCGACCAACCCGGCCGCTGCAGCAGCGACGACCGGCCCGATCCCCCGACCCCGTACGCCTGGCAGCATCAGCAACCCGCCGAGAAACGAACCACCTGCCGAAAGCTCGACACCACGCCGGCAAGCCGTCTTCGCCCCCGGGACCGCGGAGAGAACTCGCCAGGCGACGCCTAAGTCGGGGACGACCAGGTCGGTCGCCCACACCAGCACCTTCTCGTCCCCAGCCACAGCCAGAGACAAATCCGCGGCTGCGAACGCTTGTGGGGCGTCGATACCCAGGACGGTGACGCACCGGCCGGCGCGCTGCAGCGCGAGTACGCCATCTCGCAGTGCCGCGTCCCGGTCGCCACCGACTGTCAGGAGATCGTCGAACGCCGAGCGCAACGAACCCAATTCGGCCACGTCCAGCGTAAGCAGCTGCAGATTGGCCTGCCGAGCCGCCGCGATCACCGCCTCGGCAAGCGGATCGGGCGACGCGGCGACGACGATCTCGACGTCGCTGGACCCACGGCCGGACATGGCTTCGAACCGGTGCGCCGGTGACAGCGCCGTCAGGCCATGCACGCCCGCGCCCAGCAGTCCGGAGTCGACATCGCTCTCGGCCGCTGCCCACACTCTGCCCCGTTGCTCGGGAGTGACCCCGCGAATCTCGGTCACCGTCAGCACGTCGCCCGTGAGCGCCGCTGGATCGACCAACAAGACATCGACCCGGTCGAGAATCCGCAACGCCGCGGGCCGCATCACCAGCGTGTCGAAC
>DATFTS010000014.1:0-4241 GCA_035261645.1 Jatrophihabitans sp.
GGTCTGAGCATCGGCGATTCCGAAGAAACCCTGATAGGCAAGCTCTTCCGACGTGCCGCCCATCGCGGCCACTCCCAATACCGTGCTGTCATCGACAGCGGAAAGCAGCGCCGCGTCGACCGACTCGAAATTTTCTCGAATCAGACATTGTCGTTCCCTTTCGGCGACCGGGTGCAATGCTCATGACCACAGCGTGGTTCCGCTACCCAGCAGTGGGCATCTGTCGAGTGACTTAACTTCTCGCGATCGCCGCTCGCGCCGTTGGTCAGGCCGCAACCACCCTGGCGACGCCGAGATTCGTGCGGTAGAAGTCGGTCAGCCTGTTCACGGCTGGTCCGACGTACTCGGGCTTGTCGTAGAGGTCGACGTGGCTAGCACCCTCCACCCACACGAGCTCCTTAGGGCCCACCGCCTTCTGATAGGCCTCGACGGCCATCCACGCCGTAACGGCCTGCCGCCCCACGATCAGCAGCAGCGGCCGTTGAGCGATCAGCGGGATCGACGCGAAGGCATCGAAGATCGCCATCCGGTCGACGCTGGTCCACGTGAAGGTCTTGGCGGACCGGGGGTGCATGGCGCGCGGGGTGCAGTAGTAGTCGAACCCGTCGACTACATGGCGGCCGCCCATGGCCTCGGCTTGCTCGGCGGTGTCCGGGAACAGCGTCAGGTTCGGCACTCCCTCTCCGCCCGCCTCCGCGGTGCGCGCAGCCGCAGCCGCGTCGAGCATCCCTTGGAACACGGCGGGATCTTGCGCGCCGTCCGCGCCGAGCCGGAACTGCCGCGCGATGTCGACCCCGCTCACGGTCGCGATCGCCTTGAGGCGGTGGTCGCTGGCGGCGGCGGCGAGCGCGTACCCACCGCCGGCGCAGATTCCCAGGATGCCAATGCGGTCGACATCGACCTCCGGTCGAGTCACGAGGTAGGAGACCGCTGCCTTGATGTCCTCGACCCGGTGTGCCGGATCTTCCAGGCCGCGGGGCTCGCCCTCGCTCTCGCCCTGGAACGCCGCATCGAAGGCCAGCGTCACAAAGCCACGTTCGCTGAGCAGCCGAGCGTAGAGGCCGGCTGCCTGCTCCTTCACGCCACTGCCCGGGTGGCCGACGACGATCGCCGGACGCCGGCCCTCGCCGGGGGTGTCCGGTAGATAGAGATTGCCGGCAAGGTTGACTCCATCGCTGGCAAAGCTGACGTCTGACTTCCCCATTGCTGTGTGCTCCCTACTGGCGGGTTCAATGCTCATGACCACAGCGTGGTCCGGTGCCCAACAGCGGACATCCGTCGAATGACCCGTCTGTCAGCTGGTCTCGGCAGCCAGGGCCGCGTCTTCCACCTCGGCGGTGCCCTTCGGCTCGGGGTCGGAGAACGGCGCCGGCTGGCTGGGTCGGGCTGGGAGCACGAGAAGCGCGACGACGGCCGCGACCAGGAGCAGTGCCGACGACACCGCGAAGGCTCGCGTGTAGCCGGCGGTCTGCGCCACGGCCGTGCCCGAACCCGCCAGCGCGTGCATGCGCGATGCGGCGATCGTCAGCAGCGCGGCCAACCCCACGGAACCACCGATCTGCCGGGTGGTGTTGATGAGGCCGGAGGCCAGTCCAGCATCGCGCCGGTCGACCCCGGTCGTCGCCGAGAGCGTGATCGGGACGAAGGACATGCCGATCCCAAACGTGATGAGCGCGCCGGGCAGCCCAATGTGCAGCAGGTAGGAGCTTGAGGCGTGCAACCGGGAAAGCAGCAGCAGCCCCGCAGCCGAGATCAGAGGTCCGATGACGAGCAGCGGTCGCGAACCGACGCGGCCCACCATCCGCGAGGACAGCTGGGTGCCGATGATGATCGCCAGCGGCATCGGCAAGAATGCGAATCCGGTGCGCAGTGGGCTGTAGCCGTTCACGTCCTGCAGGTACTGCGAGAGGAAGAAGAACAGCGAGAACATCACGGCGCCGATCAGCATCATGATCAGGTTGGCGCCGGTGAGGGCGCGAGATCGGAACAACCGCAGCGGCACGAGCGGGTGCCGCTGCCGGCTCTCTACCCACACGAAGCCGACCACCAGCACGGCGCCGACGGCTATGAAGATCAGCACCAGTGGCGAACCCCAGGCGTGCGAATCGGTCGAGACGATCCCGTACGTCAGTGCCACCAGTCCGGCGGTGACGGTGAAGGCCCCACGCCAGTCCAGCGTCGGCCGCTCCCCCTCGCCGCGCGACTCGACGATCACAAAGCGCGCGACCGCCAGCACAAGCAGCCCGATCGGCACATTGATGAACAAGATCCACCGCCAGGAGAGCAGGTCGGTCAGCACGCCGCCGGCGAGCACACCTGTAGCGCCGCCGGCGCCGGCCACCGCGCTCCACATACCCAACGCCCGAGCCCGGGCCCGCGGATCGGTGAACGTCGTGGTCAGAATCGTGAGTGTGGCCGGGGAGAGAATCGCGCCGCCCAGCCCCTGCAGGCCACGCGCCGCGATCAGTTCACCGCCGGTCTGCGCCAGCCCGCCGAGCAGCGACGTCAGCGAGAACAACGCCACACCGATCAAGAACAGCCGGCGCCGTCCCCACAGGTCAGCGGCCCGCCCACCCAACAGTAGGAAGCCGGCGAAGCTCAGTGTGTACGCGTTAAGCACCCACGCCAGCCCGTCCTGGCTCATGTGCAGGTCACGCTGGATGTCGGGCAGCGCAACGTTCACGATGCTGATGTCCAGCACGACCATGAACTGCGCGACACACACCACGGCTAGCACGAGCGCAGTCGATCCGGTCCGCAACGACTTGCCCAGCTCCACACTCACAACAAGGTCGAGCACCTGCCACGCGTGAGCTATTCCCCGCACGGCGGTATGTCTGATCGATCACGCCCGACTCGCAAGCATCGTTTGTCGATGTCGTGCGGGCTCGTCAGCGTGTGCTCGGTGAAACGCGGCGGAGCCAACTCGGCCAGGATCGCAGCGCGCTTCGGTCGGTGGGGCTGGCACTACCCGCAAGAGGCGTCCTAAGCCCATGTCGATCGTCGGGCCGCGTTCATAGCGTCATCGGCATGGCCCCGGCATCCGTGCTTCTCGCGCTGGTCTCCGCGCTGCTGTACGGCATGGGAGTTGGGCTCGAACACCGGCAGGCCGCGCGCACGCCCGCCGCCGCCGCGGGGCGGCCCGGGCTCGTGATGCTGCTGACGCGCCAGCCCATGTGGCTGCTCGGTGCCGCGTTCGAGCTGGGCGGGTTCGCCACGCACGCCGCGGCGCTGGGCCTCGGCTCGTTCACCGCGGTACAGCTGATCCTGAGCTGTTCACTCGTCGTGAGTGTCTTTCTCAACGGCCGGCTGAGCCGGCGTCCACTCGGCCGGCGGTCCTGGGCGGCGGTGCTCGCCGTCGTCGCCGGGGTCGGCGCGGCCAGCGCGCTACTCGGCGCCGGCGACCACGGCACCGGACGACTCGCATCGGCCGCATTGGTCACCGGACTGGTCGCAGCACCGGTCGCCATCGTTGCGCTGCTTTCTCGCGGGTCGCGCCGGGCCGTGCTGCTCGGCTGTGCCGCCGGCCTGGCCGACGCCTTTGTCGCGGTCGTCACTGCTGCATTCGCACACGCCATCGCCTCAGGCGTCGTGCTGACGTCCTGGCCGGCCTACGTGCTGCTCGCCGGCGGTCTCGTCTCGCTGGTGATCACGCAGAGCGCATATCAAGTGGACGAGCCGCTGACCACCCTCCCGTTGATCGCATCCGTCATGCCGCTTGCGACGCTCGCCATCGGGCTGGGCGTGCTCGGCGAGAGCGGCCAGCTGAGCGGAACTCGGGGCCTGGCCGCGGCCGGTTTCGCGCTGCTGGCGGTCACCGGGCTGACGGTCCTCGCCCGAGCGACGCCGGACGCCCACGCCGGGCGTCGCCAGGACCCACGGAATCTGCGGGGCACGTCGACCCACTCACTCAGAGCCGAGCCGACGACTCGGCTTAGCTGGCTTTAGCGATGTCGGGGACGGGTTCGCGGGCGGCGAACCGTAGCGAGACTGGCGTATCTCGGCTGGCCCAGGCGTTGAACGCCTTCAGGTAGAGCGCGACGTGTTCGCGGGTGTCGCGGCGCCGCTGCACCACGCCGGCTTGTCGGCGGGCCATCGCAAACATGGTGCGGCGAAACATCAGCCGCGGGTCGGTCTTGGCCAGCCCGGCCCCGTCGATGATCCCCTCATACCAGTCGTCCAGCTTGGCGCGCTTGTTCGCCTGCTCGACCAGGTAGCTGGCAGCGCCGGCTGCGGACTTG
>DATFTS010000015.1:0-10596 GCA_035261645.1 Jatrophihabitans sp.
CCGAGCGCCTTGAGCAGGACGGTGACCGGCTGGCGACGCTTGCGGTCGATGCGGACGCCGACGGTCGAGCGCTTGTCGACGTCGAACTCCAGCCACGCACCGCGGCTCGGGATGACCTTCACGCCGTAGACGTCGACGTCGGAGGTCTTGTCCACGGTGCGGTCGAAGTAGACGCCCGGAGAGCGGACGAGCTGGCTGACGACCACCCGCTCGGTGCCGTTGATGATGAAGGTGCCCTTGCGGGTCATCATCGGGAAGTCGCCCATGAACACCGTCTGGGACTTGATCTCCCCAGTGGTGTTGTTGGTGAACTCCGCGGTGACGAACAGCGGCGCCGCGTAGGTCATGTCCTTGTCCTTGCACTCCTCGATCGAGGCCTTGACCTCTTCGAAGCGTGGGTTGGAGAAGGACAGGCTCATCGAGCCGGAGAAGTCCTCGATCGGCGAAAGCTCGGTGAGGATCTCCTCGAGCCCGGAGAGGGCGTTGCCCTGGGCTGCCTTTCGGGCCTGCCAGGCGTCGTTACCGACGAGCCAATCGAATGAATCGGTTTGCAGAGCGAGGAGGTTGGGCACCTCCAGCGGCTCGCGGATCTTGGCAAAGGAGGTACGGGGTGGCGCACCCGGGATACCTGACCTTGCCCCTGTGGATTCGTGCGTGGAACGTGTCTTACCGGAGCGCGAGACTGCCAAGATGCGTCCTTCCAAGGACTCGAGCCGGGCCTAACCGCGCTGCTCGACTATGACCTGCGTGCTCCGTCGGTACCCGGGACTCAGGCACCACGAAGTAGACCCTTGACGGGCCGAGGGCGAAAGAGGGCAGCGCAAAGAAGAAGTCTAGCCTTTTCAGGCAGGGCTAGCAAGCACACCCAAAACCGTGCGCAGAAAGGGTGCCTCGCGCAGCGTCACGAGTCAAGCACCTGGGCCGCGCCAGGGCGCGCCGGAGCCATTTTTCCCAGGTAATTGCGGGCCTTCTGATCGTCGCCTCCCCCACAAGTTGTCCGCGCTTCCAGCCGCTGGAGCGGCCGGACGGGCGGACAACTCGCCAGGGTTCGGCCACCCCTTTGGAAGCTGTCCGCGCTTCCAGCCGCTCCAGCGGCCGGACGGGCGGACAACTCGCGGCAGGCCGGGGTTGGCGCGGGTGGGCGCACCGGTCAGGACAGCGGGGTCGACACCGTCGACAGGTGGGCGATCAGCCACTGATTGCCCGTCTTCTGCATGATCACCTGAGCCGCGAAGGGGTCGGTCCGGCCCTTTGGGTCGTTCGTGTTGACGACGGTCAGCTGGCCGAACAACAGGACGGTCCACTGCCGGCCGTCGGAGGTCACTGCCTCGATACCGCCCCGGTTGATCTGCGCCGTCTGAGAGGACTTCAGCTTCGGGGCGTTGACCTTGATGAGCGTCTCGATGGTGTTCTGCAGCTGGCTGGTGAACTGCCCGGTCGAGCAGGCCAGCGCCTTCTTTTCGTAGGCGTCCAGGGCGGTGTACTTATACGAGTTGGTGCTCGCGACACAGGTTTTCGCGGCGGCGAGCACCCGCTCCCGGACGGCGTTCGGCGACTGGGCGCCGGTGGGTGCGGCGCTGGGGCTCGGTCCCCACCACACCCCGTTGCTCAAAACGATGATCAGGACGGCCAGGACGAGCGCCCCGGCCGATAGGACGGCGGCGGGCAGCCAGTTGACCCACGCCGGCGTCACCGTCCGCACGATGACCGGGGTCTCCTCGGTGCCGGTGGGCACTTCGGACGCGGACGTCTCACGCTTGCGGGTGCTTACCGGTGCAGCCGGCCCCGGCCGCTCCGGCCGCGGCCGGTTCGGCGCGTCCACGGGCGCAGCCACGTCGGTCGGGGACGACGCCGCGTTCGCCCCGCCGCCGCCGATGCGCCGCGCGCGGCGGGCAGCCGCGGCCTCCGCAGAGGTCGCCCGCCCGGATTCCTGCTGGTCCGTCATCCGCTCACCCCGATGTTCGTGACGTCGCTGGCCAGCCACTTGCCTTTGACGTTGAGCACGGTCACCTCGAGGTTCTGCTGGATCGGGGTGTTCGGGGCCGCCGAGCGGTAGCCGTTGATCGTCACCAGCACCACGTAGCCGCTCTGTTTGGCCGACTGGACCGGTCCCTCCAGGGCCTTGTGCGTCAGCCGGCCGTACAGGTCGAACTTGCCCTGCGTCATCGCCGCCAGGGTGTTGCTGCGCTTGGCCTGCACGTCCGAGCGGAGCGATCCCGTCGCGCCGTCGAGCGCGCGCTGGAAATCAGTGTCGAAGTGGGCGCGGCTGAAGGTGACGAGGTTGATCATCTCGGTACCGGCTGCGTCCATGGCCCGTGCTTCCGCGTCGGTCAGCTGGCCGGCCTGCTCGCGGGCCGCCAGCTTCAGCGAGTTGGCGTGCCGTTCCGCGGGGCGCAACCCGAGCAGGTACACGAGCAGCAGCGCCACCAGTACGGTGCCGGTGACGACGGCAGTGATCCACGGTGCCAAGGATGGTCGGGACTGCTCTGGCATGCGGGTTGATGCTCCGATCGTGCTGCTTCCGGCGCCTAGACAGTACGCGCCGGCCGCCGCGCCGCCCGGACGCAGCGGGTCGAATATCAGTGAAGTGCGTCCGTGAGCAGGCCGATCCACGACGCGTCGCCCATGGTCGCCGAGGTCGGCAGTGGCGCGCCGACCCGCAGGGTGTTCGCGGTCACTGTGCGCGGGTAGGCGACCGTGTTGTCCGGCGTGCTGATCGGGTCGCCGCCCGGGACGTGGGCCGAGCCGCGCACCGACTTGCCATTGGGTCCCGTGTTCGGCGCCGTACACCGGACGGTCGTGTTGGGGGGCATGGGGGCAAGCGCGTTGCCCTGGTTCGGATCGCGGATCACCGTGCCGTAGTAGCCCTCCCGGCCGTGGTTCGGGTCACCGCAGTCCTGTGGGTCCGGCGTGGGCTGCAGCACCAGACCGAGGTTGCCGAACCGGTCGTGCAACGTGGTGGGGCCGCCGGCGGCCAGGGACGGATACAGCTCGAAAACCTCCTCGATGCCGTCCTTGTAACGAACGAGCAGGTCACCGACGGTCGCGAGATTCGCCAGCGTCACCCCGAGGTCGGTCTGGTTGTTACGTACGAAGTTGGTGATCGTGACGACGTCGGACGGGCCGGTCTTCAGCAGGTGCTGGAAATCGCCGTTGCTGGCCTTCAACTGCTGGGCGAGCAGGTTCAGGCTGTGGGTCCAGATCTGCAGCGGCTGTTGCTGGTCGAGCTGCGTCTGCAGCACCGACGCCGACTGATCGATGAGCGTGATCGTGGCGGCGAGGTTGTCCGACCGGCTCGCCGCCGCCACCAGCTGATCCTGCGCGTCGAGGAGGCGGCCGAGGTCGTTGCCACGGCCGGCGACCGACTTGCCGAGCTCGGCGATCGTCGTGCGTAGGGCGTCCAACGGGACGGAGCGGAAGAGCTGGTCCATGTTGGTCAGCAGCGTCTGCGTGGCCGTGGGGATGCCGTTGCGCTCCATCGGGATGTTTGAGCCCTTGGCGAGGTACGGGCCCTGGTCGTTCTTGGTCCCGGGCGCCGGCTCCAGGTCGACGTACTGCTCGCCGACGACCGACCGGTCGGCGACGGTGGCCGAGACGTTGGACGGGATCTTCGGCGACGAACAGCTGTTCAGCTTCAGGTCGACCTGTACACCCTTCGGGATGAGGTGCAGCGAGCCCACCTGACCGACGGTCACGCCGCGGTAGGTGACCTCGGCATTGGTGAAGATGCCGCCGGAGTCCGGGAAGTCGGCGCTGATGGTGCAGCCGTTGTTCGTGACGATCTTCCCAAGGCCGACGTACTCGGCCGACACGTACGACAGGCCGAGCAGCGTGATCACGACGAAGAGGATCAGCTGGATCTTGGTGCTACGTCTCAGCATCGCTGCATCACCGCCCCGCGCCGATGAGCATCGGTGGCAGCTGGACGGACGAGGCGCCGGCCGGCTGCTTCGCCTTCGTCCGGCTGCCACTGCTCTTCTGCTTCGAGTTCGACGAGCCCGGGAGGTTGCAGAAGATGGTGCCGAGCGGTGGCGGAACCAGCCCGCACAGCTGGTCGGTCAGGCTCAGGTTGAACACCGCCTCCAGGTTCGCGTAGTCGCCCTTCACGAACTGCCGGGTCAACCCGAGCGGGAAGGGGAACGTGCCCAGGATCCGCAGCGACTTGGGGAAGTTCGAGCCGGCTGCGGCCAGGCGGGTCATCACCGGGTCCAGAGCTTTCAGCGAGGTGACGAGCTGCGACTGCGTGGCGTTGATGACCCGCGTGGCAACGCTGCCAAGGTTGCTGAGGCTGCTGAGCAGCGTGACGAGCTTTCCGCGCTCCTGGTTCAGCACGCGCAGCGCGGACGGGTAGATGTCTAGCGCCGAGGTCAGTATCTGCTTCTGCCGGTTCAAGGTGATCGCCAGAGTGTCGATGCTGCTCAGGGCGTTCGTGATGTCGTTCTTCTGCTTGTCGAGCGTGCCGACGAACGTGCCGAGGTCGGTGATCAGGGAACGCACCGCCTGCCGCCGCTCGGGCGTCCCGAGCGTCTTGTTCAGCTCGTCGGCGATGTTCTGGATCTGCGTCAGCCCGCCGTTGTTCAGCAACAGCGAAAGCGCACCCAGCACCTGCTCGACCTCCGGCGCCGACTGAGTGTCGACGAAGGGAATCTGCGAGCCGCTGCGCAGCTTCTGCGCGGACGCCTGCGCGAGCGGCGGCGCGATCAACTGCACGTACTTCTCGCCGAGCAGTGACGTCTGCTGCACCTCGGCGTGCGAGTTCGCCGGCAGGTCGACCTTGCCGTTGACCGACATCTTGACCTTGGCGCACCAGTGACTCGTCCCGCTGCCGTCGTTGCAGCGGGTCAGCGACACCCCGGTCACCTTGCCCTCAGCGACGTCATTGACCTTGACCGCCGACTGCGGCACGAGATCCAGCACGTTCTGGAAGTAGGCGATAACCGTGAACGGGTGGCTGCCCAGATCGGCGCCCCCAGGCAGTGGCGCGCTATAGAGGCCCGTGAAGCCACAGCCACTCAGCACCAGGGCGGCGGCGGTGGCGAGGACCGTCCCGATGCGGCGCTTCATCCGCCGGCTCCGATCAGACCGGGGACGGTCAGGCCTGCGCCGTTGTTGCCGCTGCCGAGGCCGCCGATCAGCCCGCCACCGGACGATCCGGGGCACACCTTCGACAGGTCGATCGGCGCGAGCGACAAGACGCTGCAGAGGATCTTGGTCGGGCTGTTGTTCTCGGTGCTCTGCAACGAGGCGAGGTTGCTTCGCGTACCGATCGCGCCGATGTCCGGCTGATAGGCGTGCACGATGTTCGCGAGCGCCACCGGCGCGATGGCGAGCGTCTCGTGCAGAGACGCCTGCTGCTTGACCAGCACGCCGGTGATCTGCTCCAAGCCGTGGATGTCGGTGTGGAACTTGCTCGCGTTGTTCTTGACGAAGGTCGCTACGTCGTCGAGCGCGAGGGTGAGGCCGTGCAGCGCGGCGCCGAGGTCGCCCCGCTCGGCGGCGAGGTCACTCGCAACCTGTGCCAGTTGCTGGTTGAAGAGACGGATCTGGCCGTCGCTCGCGTGCAGCGCAGACGTGAACTTCTGCAGGTTGCGCACCGTCCCGAACAGGTCTTCGCGTTTGGTCGCGAGCGTTTCGGCCGCCTGGGAGAGCTGCGTGATGCTGCGGCCGAGAGCGGTGCCATTGCCCTTGAGGTTCGCAGCCGCCACGCGAAGCAGCGTGCTCAGCGCGCCGCTCTGCTGGCCGCCCTTGTTGGCGCCGTTCGGGCCGAGCGCAACGGCGAGCTTGTTCAGCGCCGCGTAGATGTCGTCCAGCTCGGCCGGGCCGTTCGTGTGGTTCACGTCGATCGTGGCGCCGTCCTTGAGCGGTTGCCCGCGGTCGCGGCCTGCGCTGTAGAGCGGGGTGAGCTGGATGTACCGGTCGCTCACCAAAGAGTTCGCGACCTCGATCGCATACGCCTTGGGCGACAGCTTGTACTTGCCGTCGTACTCGATGTTCACCGTCACAAACCCGCCCTGCGGGTGGACGCCGGTGACCTGTCCGACGTTGACACCCAGGATCTTCACCGGGGTCCCGGGGTAGATGCCCACCGCAGTCACGAACTGGGCGGTGATCTTCTTGTTGTTGGTGCCCTGGAAGAAGACGAAGTACGCGCCCACTGCGACGATGGCAGCCACAACCGCGCCCACGATGAGGCGCGTCACGCTGCGAGGGAGTTTGGCCATCAGCATGTCGACGTCTTGAGCAGGATGCTGAAGATTCCGCAGACGCTGAGGTTCTGGATGTAGTTGTCGAACCAGCGCCCATTGCCGATGACGTTGTTGAACACCCGGTAGAACGGGCCGAGCAGCGACAGGCCGCGATCCAGGCTCTCCTGGTTGTTCTGCAGCAACGTGAGGATCTTGTCCAGGCTGTTGAGCAACGGACCGATCGTCTTCTCGTTGTCCGCCACTAGCCCGCGCAGCTGCGTCGCGAGGATCTGCGTGTTGACCAGCAGCGAGTGGATCGCGTCGCGTCGCGCGTTGAGCTCCTGCAGCAGCAGGTTGCCGTCGCTGATCAGCCTCGTGAGGTCCTGATCGCGCGCGGCCAGCGTGCCGGTGACGGTGTTCGCCCGCGACAGCAGGTCTTGCAGCGCCTGGTCGCGGCTGGCGATCGTGGTGGACAGCCGGGCGAGGCCCGTCACCACCGGCCGCACGTCCTTGGGCGTGTCCTGGAACGCCGACGCGAGGGTCTGGAACGACTTGCTCAGCGAGTCGGTGTCGAGGCTCTGGATCGTGTTGGCGAGCGACGTGAACGCCGGATAGATGTCAAAGGGTGTCGTCGTCCGCGACACCGGGATCGTCTGACTGTGGTTCTGCTGCTGCCGCCCGATCGACTCGATGTCGAGGTACTTCGCGCCGAGCAGCGTCTTGAGCTTGATGTTCACCCGGCTCTGGTCGCCTACGAAGCCGTTCTTCACCGTGAAGGTCGCCTTGACGATGTTCTTGGACGTGTCGATGGACACGCCCTGCACCGTGCCGACCTTGATGCCGGCGATGCGGACGTCATCGCCCGACTTCAAGTTCGCCGACTCGGTGAAGTCCGCCGAGTAGACGGTGCCGCCACCGATCAACGGCAGCTTGGACGCGTTGAAGGCTGCGACCAGCAGGACGACGAGGAACACCAACCCGATCGCGCCGATAGGCGTGGGGTTGCGGGACGAGAACGAGCGGCCGATGCGCGGCGACTTGCGCGTCTTCACCGGCGCGCCGCTCTCTTCGGCGCTGCGACCTGCTCCCCGCCTCATGAGTCGCACCTCGCATGCGAGCCGTTGGCGAAGGAGATGTTCTTCTTCACGTTTCCGGGAAGCGTCACGATCCCGCTGGCCGAGCAAAGATAGAAGTTGAACCACGAGCCGTAGCTCGCCGTCCTGATGAGCGCGGCGACCGTCGGCGGCAACTGCTGGATGACGTAGGTCAGCACGCCGCTGTTCGCGTTGAGCTGGTCGACGAGCCCGGTGATGGACTTGACGTCCTTGGCGAACGGCTCGCGCACCTGGGTGAGCAGGCCGGCAGTCGACACCGCCAACTGGTTGACGCCGTCGATGGCGTTGCCGATCGTGTTGCGATCGCTGGCGAGCCCGGACATGAAGTTGCGCAACTGGATGATGAGGTCGTTCAGCTCGGCGTCGCGCTGCCCGACCGCGCCGAGAACGCTGCTCAGGTTGTCGATCACGTCACCGATCACCTTGTCCTTGTCGGCAAGGCTGTTGGTCAGGTCGGCGACGGTCGAGAGCAGCGAATCGATCCCGCCGCCCTCGCCCTGCAGGGTCTGGATGATCTCGAACGAGAGCTTGTTCAACGCGGGCGCGTCCAAACCTTTCACGAGCGGCCCGAATCCGTTGAACAGCACAGTGAGATCGACTGCCGGGTTGGTTTGGTTACGCCCGATCGTCGCGCCCGGCTTGAGCAGGTCGTTCGGGTTGCCCGGGCCCTGCTCGATGTCGAGGTAACGCTGGCCGACCAAGTTGCGGTAGCGCAGGTTGACGATCGCCGACTTCGGCAGCGGGCTGGACTTCAACACGGTGAACCCGACGTGCGCATAGCGCACGCTCTGTGGGTCCGCCACCAACTTGATGTCCTGCACGGTGCCGACCCGCACCCCGGCGATGCGGACGTCGTCGCCGATCTGCAGACCCGTCACGTCGGTGAAGTTCGCGCCATAGCTGTTGGTCGCGCCGTATGCGTCGTTGGCGATCGTGGCGGCGAGGACGTAGGTGGCAAGCGCAGTGACCACCAGGAAGATCACCAGCTTGATCAATGGTGCGACGAAGTTCCTCATTTGACGTGCACCTGCTGTCCGCGCAACAACGGCGCCGCCAGCATCGTCGCCACACCAGGCACCTTGTCCGGCGTCGTATGCAACTGCGACGCGATCAAGGTGTTCACGAGCGCGTCCTCCTCGGGCGAGTTGAGCGCTGACGAGCTGTAGCTCGACGTCGTCGCGGAGGACGAGCTCTTGCAGTTAGGGTTCTCGCCCTGCCTGGTCAGCGCGCCACCGTTCACACCGTCGCGGAAGCACACGTACTTGGGCGGAATCTGGAACCGGCCGTTCGCGTCCGTCGGCTGCGGGTTGTTCGGCAGACCGAAGCAGTTCGGGCCGTAGCCGGTGACCAACTTCGGAGTGTCGTCCACCTTGCCGTTCTTCTTGTACGGGCCGAGGTTGTTCGCGTCGATCGTCACGCCGAGATGGATCCGGTGGTCGTAGATCGTGGTGGCTTCCAGGTTGTAGAGGTTGTTGACGCCGGCGAACAGGCAGCTGAACTCCGGCGAGTACTCGTTGAGCAGCGTGTAGATCTTCGTGGTCTGGCCGGTGACGGCGATGATGCGCTGCTCGTTGGCGTTGAGGAAGGAGCCGAACACGTGCGAGGCGTCCGTGCCTGACGTCAGCAGGTGATCCAGTGCGGACTGCCGCGCGATCAGCGTCTTGGCCGAAGCCTGGAGATTCTGCAGCGTCCCGAAGATGTCCGGCGCCAGCGAGTTGTACTCGAGCGCCACCTGGCCGAGCTTGCTGAAGTCGTCAACCAACTGCTTGGTGTGCGGGTTGATCTCCTTCAAATAGCTGTCGAAGTTGACCAGCGTGGCGCCCAGCTTGTCACCACGGTTGTGCAGCGCTTGCGCGAGCGCGGTGAGCGTCGCATTCAGTTCGGCCGGCTGCACCGCGTTGAGCAACGGCAGGATGTCGCCGAGCACCTTCTCGGTCTCGAGCGCTCCCTTCGACCGGTCCTGCGGGATCACGTCCCCGGCCTTGATGTGCGGGGCGGGCATGCGCGGGTAGACGAGCGCGACGTACTGCTCGCCGAACAGCGTCTTGGGCAGGATCTGTGCGGAGACGTTGCGGGGGATGGCGTCGATCCGGCTGGGGTCGAGCGCGAGGTTCACGATGGCCCCGTCGCCCTTGGACGTCACCGACTTCACCGAGCCGACGATGATGCCGCGTTCCTTGACGTCGGAGTCGATGAGCAGTTGGTTGCCGGTGTGATCGGCGCGCAGCGTCACGTCCACCGTTGTCGTGAATGCCTTGTTGTAGATCGCGATGGACAGCGTGATGAGCCCGGCGACCACGGCGAGGAAAAGCAGGCCGAGCAGGCGGCGCTTCACGACAGCGGCGAACGACTCTTCGGCCATTGCTACCCCGCCAACCTGACGCTGGTGGTGGAGCCCCAGATCGCGAAGGACAGGAAGAAGTCGAGGATGTTCAGCGCGACGATCGCGAAGCGCACCGCACGGCCCACCGCGACACCCACGCCGGCCGGGCCGCCCGATGCCGTGTAGCCGAAGTAGCAGTGCGTCAAGATGATCATGATCGCGAAGATCAGCACCTTGAAGAACGACCAGATGACGTCGCCCGGTGGCAAGAACAGATGGAAGTAGTGCGAATACGTCCCGGCTGAGTCGTGGTAGTAGTACACGACGATCGCGTAGGACGCGAGATACGACGACAGCAGCCCTATCACGTAGAGCGGGATCACCGCGATGAAGCCGGCGATGATTCTGGTGGTCACGAGGAACGGGATGCTGGGCACCGCCATCACCTCGAGAGCGTCGATCTCCTCGCTGATGCGCATGGCGCCGAGCTGTGCCGTGAAGCCGCAGCCGACGGTTGCCGACAGCGCGAGGCCGGCGACCAGCGGCGCGATCTCGCGGGTGTTGAAGAACGCGGTGATGAAGCCCGAGTACGACTCGACGCCGAGCTGAGCCAGTGCCGCATAGCCCTGCAGGCCCACTTCGGTGCCGGTGAAGAAGGACAGGAACGCGATGACGCCGACGGTGCCGCCGATCACCGCGAGCGATCCGCTTCCGAAGACCACCTCGGACAGCAGCCGCAGCGTCTCCTTCTTGTACTGCTTCAGCGTCTTCGGGATCCACGCGACGGCGCGCAAGTAGAAGGACATCTGGTCGCCGAGTTGGTCGAGCGCTCCCAGCGGAGCGTTGACCACCCGGCGGGCGGTGGCGACGACGTCGGTGGCCACGGCTACGACCCCTTGGCCGGGACGACTTGGAAGTACACGGCGGTAATGACGAAGTTGACCGCGAACAGCAGCATGAACGTGATGACCAC
>DATFTS010000016.1:0-5518 GCA_035261645.1 Jatrophihabitans sp.
AGTCGGTGCCGCGTGGCGTCGCCGTGTATGGGGCCGTCCACTCGCCGTCGTTGTTGGTGCCGATCGCGAGGCGCAGCGTGTGATCGCCGAAGCCATCCATATAGGAGTTGATGATCGTCACGAGGTCTGTCAGCGAAATCCGGACCGGGTCGTGGGCCGCATTTCCGACATCGGTGCGAGCCAGGGCGATCGCCGGGTTTGCCACGCTGAATGGTAGGTGGCTCGTTTGCGCGCCGAGGTCAAGCAGCACGAACGTCGCGCCGGCGCTCGCGTCAGCCTGGCCGTGTTGTTTCATCAGGTCCGCGTCGTACTGCAGATCCGCGGGCGTGCCAACGTCAATCAAGTCGTTCGCGTAGCGCGCCACCGACTTAGCCGCCGGTACCGTCGGCGAGTCGGAGGGGAGGTAGCCGACGACGTCCACCTCGAGCCCGAGGCTGCCCGTCGACGTGTTCCGCAACGTCACCGAGCCGTTGACGACCGGCAGTATCGCTTCGCCGACGACGTACTGGCCAGCAGCGAAGGAGGCGACGATCGGCGCGGCGCGCGAGCTTGCGACGAGCGTCCCGGCGTGCGACGGCTTGCGCACCTGCACCGAAACCACCACGGCGCGGACTCCGATCTTGGGCACGCCCCCGCGACCGAGAAGAGGAACGGCATCCGAGCCGTGCGCCGGAAGGACGCTGTCGCTGAATGCGGCGTTCGCCGCGACCACCTGCTCCGTCGAGGGCACGGTGGCCGGCCCGTTCGTGAGGTAACCCGTCACGTCCACGAGCACC
Source organism: Jatrophihabitans sp. (assembly GCA_035261645.1). Lineage (GTDB taxonomy): Bacteria > Actinomycetota > Actinomycetes > Mycobacteriales > Jatrophihabitantaceae > Jatrophihabitans. The sequence continues at coordinate 777 of DATFTS010000016.1, forward strand.
TGCACCGAGCCAGACGACGCGTTGTAGAGCGAGAGACCCTGGATGTCGGAGATCGGCAGCACCGCGTACTGCGATACCGGGCGGGCCGCCGCAAACTGCATGAGCGGAGCGGACGGTCGCGTGGTGCCTCCGGCGTAGGCGACGATCGAGCCGGACCGCGCGGGCCCGAGCACGGTGATCGTCGCGGCCACGGCACCCGCATTGGTGGGAAGTGCTGCTAGCGCATGCAGGTCAGCCGTCATGGTCGCGCCGGCACCCAAAGCGCCACGGTGAAAACCCTTGAGACCCGTCCGAGTGTCGACGACCCGGCGCGGGGCTTGCATATGCATCGCGCCGTCGACGGCGGCAGTACCACCGACGTAATAGCCCGTCACGTCCACGACAAGCTGCACCGAACCGGCGGACTCGTTCCACAGGTCGACCCGTCCGGAGGCGGGCTTGACCACCGCGAGGTCGGTTGCGGTCCTGCCCTGGGCGAACAGCACGTTCGTGACGGTCGGAGCCGTCTTGGCGCCCGGCGTCACAGCGCCGATGCCTCCGCTTCGGGTCGCGGAAACCACGGTGATCGTCATGACGACGCCGGCCGCACTGGTCGGAACGCCAGAGCTCCCGACGACTCCTACCAGCGTGTGGCCGTGCGCCGGCACGGCACCCTTACGGTTGCCGTACGCGCCAGTGCGAGTGTCGAGCACCCGTGTCGGGGTGACGGCCACGTAGCCGCCACCGGGTGTTGCCGCGGCGGCGGAACCCGCACTCGCAACCAGCATGGGCACGACGGCAACGCTCGACAGGGCCAGCACTGCAACGCGGCGCACGCCGCCGGAAAAGATCACCGTTGGACTCTAGACAGAGAGAACCCGGCCACTCGGGCCGGGTTCTCGTCGAGCTATTGGATCAGGCAGATGCTGACGCGTCCTCGAGCAGGTTGCGCGTGCGGTTGGAGTCGACCGGAATGCCCGGACCCATCGTGGTGCTGAAGGTGACCTTCTTCAGGTAGCGCCCCTTCGCAGCGGACGGCTTCGCGCGCAGGATCTCGTCCAGCGCGGCGGCGTAGTTCTCCACCAGCTGGTTCGGGCTGAACGACGTCTTGCCGATGATCAGGTGCAGGTTGGCCTGCTTGTCGACCCGGAAGCTGATCTTGCCACCCTTGATGTCCGATACCGCCTTGGCGACGTCCGGCGTCACGGTGCCCGTCTTCGGGTTCGGCATCAGGCCACGCGGACCGAGAATCCGTGCGATGCGGCCGACCTTGGCCATCTGGTCCGGCGTCGCGATCGCGGCGTCGAAGTCCAGGAAGCCTTCCTGGATCTCCTGGATCAGGTCGTCGCTGCCCACCCGGTCAGCACCGGCGGAGCGGGCCTCCTCGGCCTTCTCACCGGTTGCGAAGACGATCACGCGCACGGTCTTGCCGGTGCCGTTCGGCAGGCTCACCGTGCCACGCACCATCTGGTCGGCCTTGCGCGGATCGACGCCCAGCCGCAGGGCGACCTCGACCGTGCCGTCGAACTTGCTCGGCGAAGTGTCCTTGGCGAGGTTCGCCGCCTCGAGCGGGCTGTAGATCTTGCCGGGCTCGATCAGCTCGGCGGCCTTGCGGTAGTTCTTGCTGCGCTTCATTGCGAACTTCTCTTTCTCTCGTGGTCAGCGGACCGCGACCGTCGCGGCCCTCCCACTGCCGAGGGCGGGTCAGCCCTCGACGGTGATGCCCATCGACCGGGCCGTGCCCGCGATGATCCGGGCGGCGTGGTCGATGTCGTTGGCGTTGAGGTCTTCCATCTTGGTCTGCGCGATCTCGCGGACCTGGTCCATCGTGACCTTGCCGACCTTGGTCTTCTGCGGCTCGCCGCTGCCCTTGTCGACGCCGGCGGCCTTCAGCAGCAGCCGTGCAGCGGGCGGGGTCTTGGTGACGAAGGTGAACGAGCGATCCTCGTAGACCGAGATCTCGACCGGGACGATCTGCCCGCGCTGCGACTCGGTCGCCGCGTTGTACGCCTTGCAGAACTCCATGATGTTGACGCCGTGCTGGCCGAGCGCGGGGCCGACCGGCGGCGCCGGGTTTGCTGCACCCGCCTGGATCTGCAACTTGATGATCGCGGCGAGCTTCTTCTTGGGAGGCATGACTTCTCTTCTACTCGACGGGTTTGACGGTGACTCAGATCTTCGACACCTGGCTGAACGCCAGCTCGACGGGCGTCTCCCGGCCGAAGATGGACACCAGCACATGCAACTTCTGGTGCACCGGGTCTATTTCGCTGATGGTGGCCGGCAGGGTGGCGAACGGACCGTCCATGACGGTCACGGACTCGCCGACCTGGAAGTCAACGACCTCGACACGTGGCTTCTCACCGGCTGCCGCCGCCTTGCCACCCGGCGCGGCCGGCGAGGCCTTGCGGACGGCCGGGGCGAGGATCTTGAGGACCTCGTCCAGGCTCAACGGCGACGGGCGGGACGTGGCGCCGACGAAGCCAGTGACGCCGGGGGTGTTGCGTACCGCGCCCCATGACTCGTCGTTGAGGTCCATACGAACCAGGATGTATCCCGGGAAGACCTTGCGCTGCACCTGCTGGCGCTTGCCGTTCTTGATCTCGACGACCTCTTCGGTCGGTACCTCGACCTGGAAGATGAAGTCCTCCATGTCCAGGGACTGGATCCGGCTCTCCAGGTTCGTCTTGACCTTGTTCTCGTAGCCGGCGTAGGAGTGCACGACGTACCAGTCGCCGATCTGCGACTGCAGCTTCGACCGAAGGGCCTCGACCGGATCCTCGTCCTCTTCGGAGGTCTCACCCTCCTGCGGCTCGGCGAGAGCCTCGGCCGGTGCCTCGGCCTGTGCCTCGGCGGCGTCGGGGCCGGGCGCCTCCGGCAGCCCTTCGAGATCCTCGTCTTCGTCGGACGCCGGCGGCGCCTCGTCCGCGGCGGCGCCGAGCAGCCGAGCGGCCGACGCCAGGTCGGCCGGACCGCTCTCGGCCGACTCAGCGGACTCGCTTCGCGGCTCGCCCTGGCTGCCGTTCGAGGCACCTAAGGCGTCGTCGTACTCGGACACTGTCTCTCTTCTCTTGCTCGGTGGGCGATGTACACCCGTCGTTCAGGACGGCTCGGATCAGCCGAAGATCTGCAGCACCAGCTTCGCGAAGCCGAAGTCCAGCCCCGCCACGATCGCGACCATGATCACCAGGAAGACGATGACGACGATCGAATAGGTGACGAGTTCGCTACGCGAGGGCCACAGCACCTTGCGCATCTCCGAGACCGACTCGCGGACGAACCGCGTCGGCGCGCTGCCGCGGCCACGCGCGGGGCGCGGAGCGGGCGACTCGGTACGCGTCGCAGTCACAAGCTGCCTCCTCGAACTTTCCTTCTAGAACTGCGCAGGGGCGACAGGACTTGAACCTGCAACCGCCGGTTTTGGAGACCGGTGCTCTACCAATTGAGCCACGCCCCTCTATTCGGTTGTGCTCTTCGCGCAAGCGCTCATCGCTAGGCTCGCTCCGCTCCTCGGCGCTGCGCGCCTGCGATGCTCACTCGCTGGGTTTCAGAAACCGGTGCGCGAGCATGCTGACGCACGGCCACGTCGGACCCTGAGCAGCCAGTCTACGGGTCGCACCTCCTGCCTCCAAACGCCCGCCCTCGGCCGCCGCTCTCCCCCACCCCTCCCAGTTGTCGTCCACCACCCCTCCGAGTTGTCCGCGGTTCCGGCCGCTCTGGCGGCCGGAACCGCGGACAACTCACAAGGAAACTGACAAGGAGAACTCATATGCCGCGGGGCCGCACGGTGCGGCCTGAGTTGGCGGCAAAGCGGGCAGGCGCGTCTGGGACGATGGGGGCATGGGAGCCCGCGTATCCGACCGCATCGCCGCAATCGCCGAGTCCGCCACCCTGGCCGTCGATGCGAAGGCGAAGGCCCTCAAGGCCGCCGGCCGTCCGGTGATCGGTTTCGGCGCGGGTGAGCCGGACTTCCCGACCCCCGACTACATCGTCGATGCCGCGGTTGCGGCGGCGCGCAACCCGAAGTACCACCACTACACCCCGGTGGCCGGCCTGCCCGAGCTCCGTTCGGCCATCGCAGCCAAGACCGCACGCGACACCGGCTACACCGTCGACGCCGCACAGGTGCTGGTCACCAATGGCGGGAAGCAGGCCGTGTACAACGCCTTCGCCACCTTGCTCGACCCGGGCGACGAGGTGCTGCTCATCGCGCCCTACTGGACCACCTACCCGGAGGCCATCCGGCTCGCCGGCGGCGTGCCCGTCGAGGTGCTCACCGACGAAACCTCCGGCTACCTGGCCTCGGTGGAGCAGCTCGAGGCCGCCCGCACTCCGCGTACCAAGGTGCTGCTGTTCGTGTCGCCGTCGAACCCGACCGGCGCGGTCTACCCCCGCGAACAGGTCGAGGCCATCGGCACCTGGGCGCGTGAAAACGACCTATGGGTCGTCACCGACGAAATCTACGAGCACCTGATCTACAGCAGCGCGCCCGAGCTAAATGGTGCCCCGCCTGGCGCCGGTCCGACGGTGCTCAATGGCGCCCCGGCTGGCGCCGGTCCGACGGCGGTGTCGATCGCACACACCGCCGGCGAGAAGGTCGTCGTCCTGAACGGCGTCGCCAAGACCTACGCGATGACGGGCTGGCGGGTCGGCTGGCTGATCGGGCCGGCGGACATCGTCAAGGCCGCCACGAATCTGCAGTCGCACGCCACGTCGAACGTCAACAACGTCGCGCAGGTGGCCGCACTTGCCGCCGTCACCGG
>DATFTS010000017.1:0-3711 GCA_035261645.1 Jatrophihabitans sp.
GTGCAGTGACTGCGCGCCGGAAACGTTCGTGATGCTGGTGCCTGACGCAACGGTGAAGGTGAGTCCGTTGAACGGGAAGGAACCGGTGTAGCCGCCGGCCGGCGGCGGCGTGCTCGTCTGCGCGGGCTGCACGTCGCGCTGCCCGCTCCACGCCTCGGTGTTCGAGGTGCAGGTCACGCCGCTGTCCGGGAAGGTGATCGTCTCCCGCATCGTGCCGGCAGCACGCGCTGCGCCGTTGGAACCGACCGAGTGGAAGTTGCCGCGAAACACCCAGTGGTAGTTGGCCGGCTGACCGCCGACAACACCGGTGTCGGTGACGCTCGCGGAGAACGAGCCGTTGGCCGCGACCGGCGCCGCAGGCACGATGAGCTCATCGCTGAACCCGCTACCGTCCGAGCAGTGCAGTGACTGCCCGCCGGAGACATCCTGCACGGTGTTGCGGCCGGCCGAGACGTAGAACCGCAGCCCGTTGAACGGCACCGAGCCGGTGTAGCTGCCGGCCGGCGGCGGCGTGCTGGTCTGGGCGGGCTGCACGTCGCGTTGCCCGCTCCACGCCTCCGTGTTCGTAGTGCAGGTGACGCCACTGTTCGGGAAGCTGATCGTCTCCCGCATGGTGCCCGCTACCGCGACCCCGCTCCCCGGCCATCTGAATCGACCCGCGAACTGGTAGGCGTAGTTGGCCGGCTGTCCGTTGAGGATGCCGGTCGATGTCGAGGAGGTGGTGAACGCGCCGCCGACCTTGATCGCCGCGGACACGACGATCAACTCGTCGATGAGGCCGGTGCCATTCGAGCAGTGCAATGATTCCTGGTCGGAGACATCCTGGACAGTGTTGCGGCCGGCCGAGACGTAGAACCGCAGCCCGTTGAACGGAACCGCCCCCGTGTAGCTGCCGGACGGCACCAGCACGTGTTCTACGGCAGTGCCGCGCGCGACGTTGTTGTGCGCATCGGTGAGTGTCAGACGGACCGTGTACGCGCCCGGAAAGGCGTAGCGGTGGGCGCCGCGCTTGCTCAGATTTGCCAGGGCCACGACCTTGGTGCCATCGCCCCAGCTCAGCCGGATCGCCTTCAGCGCGTCACCTCTGGGTATTGTGCTCCTGTTCACCGCCGCGGTGACCGTCTGACCCAGCCCGCTCGTCGCCGGCGAAAGGGTGACAACCGCCTTTAGCGGGATCGCCGCGCCAGCCGATGCGAGAAGGGCAGGCACAACGCAAACCGTCATCGCGACGGCAATGGCCATCGCTGCGCTGTGCCGGGATACGGTCTTTCTTACGCGAAAGTGCGACATCGCAGACCCCGATTGCTCAACACGCTGATGACTGGGAACGGCTCAACGAGCACCGGGGCAAATCGCGAAGCAAGGATCCTTGAACCGTCGGCAAGCATTCAGGCCGTGGCGACTTCCGCACCACCCGCATTAGGCGTATGCGCGCTACGTCAAACGCACTACCGCGCCCGCCATCCCCATCGCCGCCTCGGCGAGCTCAGCCGCGCAGGCTCAATGCGATGCCGTCGAGAATGTCATGCTCGCTTGCGATGACCGACGCAGCGCCGATTTCTTCGACGAGGGTGCGCAGCACGATCGCGCCGCCGCCTATGACGTCGACGCGTCCGGGGTGCATGACGGGCAGTGCAGCGCGCTGCGCATGTGTCATGCGCAAGAGCCGGTCGGTCACCTCTGCGACGTCGTCGGCAGAGATCACCGAGCCGTGAATGACGTCGGCCTCATAGCGATCGAGTCCACGCGCGATCGCGGCGATGGTGGTGACAGTTCCGGCCACACCGACGAACGTCGCTGCGTCATCGAGCGGGACGTCGGCCCGCGCGGATTCGACCGCCTTGCGCACGTCCGCGACAGTCGCGTCGATCTGCGCCTGCGTGGGTGGGTCGTCGTGCAGATGGCGTTCGGTCATCCGGACGCAGCCGACATCCATGCTGTGCGCACGAAGCTGTCCGTCGCCGCCGCGAACCAGCTCAGTGGAACCACCGCCGATGTCGGCCACCAGCAGCGGCCCGGACAGCTCATGCAACACACTGGCCGCCCCCGCAAACGACAGCTCCGCCTCCTCGCGGCCGCTGATCACCTCCGGGTCGACGCCCAACTCGGCGCGAACCATCGCGGTGAATTCGTCCCGGTTGGCTGCGTCACGAGTGGCACTTGTCGCAACCATCCGCACCCGCTGCGCCCCGTGCTCGCGAACCGCGGCCGCATATTCAGCGAGGGCGACCCGCGTCCGCTCCAGCGCTTCGGACGCCAAACGGCCGCTGCGATCAACTCCCTGGCCCAGCCGGACGATGCGCATATCCCGGACGACGTCGCGCAAACCAGCGTCGTCGACATCTGCAATCAGCAGCCTTATCGAGTTCGTCCCGCAGTCGATGCTCGCTACACGCACGGGCCGTCCGTCCACCACTCAGGCAACTGCGCCAACGCCTCGTCGCCCAACGGATTCGCGCCCGGACCCTCGGCCAACGCCTGTGCCACCAGGACATGCAAGCACTTCACTCGGGTGGGCATCCCGCCGGCGCTCACACCGGCGATCTCGTCTACGTGGCCGATCTGCTCGCGCCGCGCCAGATACCGCTCATGTGCCGCGCGATATGCCGCCGCCAACTCCGGGTCCGAACCCAACCGCTCGGTCATTTCGCGCATCATCCCGCTGGCCTCCAACCGGCCGACTGCAGCGACCGCCTTGGGGCAGGTGAGGTAGTACAGCGTGGGAAACGGTGTGCCTTCAGGCAGCCGCGGCGACGTCTCGATCACGTCCGGGTTTCCACACGGACAACGGTGCGCAACGGCGCGAATCGCGCGGGGTTCCCGACCGAGCTGCTTCGCAACCACCGCGCGGTCGGCGGCGGACACACTCACTTTGCTGCGGCGCGCACGCTGTCCATCAGCCGGCTGTTCCAGCTGCGCCCGGCCGCCTGCGCGCCCGGCGAGCCGGCCGTCTTCGCGATGTCCGACCGCTGCCCCTTATCGACGACGACGTAAACCGTGTCGCCGGGCATTGCGTACTGCAACCGGGTGCGCGCCTGCTGCTGGATGTAACCCGGGTCGGACCACAGCGCCTTCTGCTTCTGCAGTTGCGAGAGTTGCCGCTGGTCATTCTGCAGTTGCTGCGCGGCACCGTTCAGGTCACTGCGGCTGCCGAGGTAGCGGTTGATCGGCGAGGCGAGCAGCACCACGAGCAGCACGACGACGCCACCGAGCACCAACGCACGTCCAGTGAGGACGGGGCGCCGGCCGGCGTCGTCGTCGGGCGTCGACACCACTGCCTCACTCCCCCGCCGAAACAGGAGCGGGAGTGAACCGCGGGAACGCGCCCGCGCCCGCGTAGCGGGCCGCATCGTCGAGCTCGTCCTCGATGCGCAGCAGCTGGTTGTACTTCGCCACGCGCTCGCTACGAGCCGGCGCGCCGGTCTTGATCTGTCCGCAGTTCAGCGCCACTGCGAGGTCGGCGATCGTGGTGTCCTCGGTCTCGCCCGAGCGGTGGCTCATCATGCAGCGATAACCGTGCCGGTGTGCCAGATCGACGGCGTCGAACGTCTCGGTGAGCGTGCCGATCTGATTCACCTTCACCAGCAACGCGTTGGCTGCACCCACTTCGATCCCGCGTCCGAGCCGCTGCGGGTTCGTCACGAAGATGTCGTCACCGACCAGCTGCACCGCATCGTCGAGGCGCGTGGTCAAGGCCACCCACCCCGGCCA
>DATFTS010000018.1:0-4683 GCA_035261645.1 Jatrophihabitans sp.
GCGGTATCGGCTTCGAGCGGCTGCTCTCGGGTGCCTACGGCCTGCACTGGACGACCCGGGAACTGGGCTTCGTGCTGCTGCTCGGCGCCGCCCTGCTGGCGCAGCGTCTGCCACGCCCGATCCGGGCCTGCCTCGCCGTGACGGGCGCGGCGCTGGCGGGAGTGGGCTCGGCGCTGCTCGGTCACGCAGCGGCCGCCTCAGCCCCGACGAGGACCATTGCGGACGCGCTCCATCTTGTCGCTGCCGCGACGTGGGCCGGCGCTCTGGTCGTCCTGGCCGTGATGATCCTGCGCCGGCCGGCTGACGGCAGCCGGCTTCCGGCGCGGGCCGTGTTCCGCGCCTTCGGCGTCCCCGCTGCCTTGTGCGTCAGCGTTGTGGTCGTGAGCGGCGTGTATCTCGCCTCTGACGTGGTCGGTTCGGTGGACGCCGCGCTCTTGACGACCTACGGGCGTGTGTTGCTGCTGAAGGTCGTCCTGTTCGCTGTGGCCGGGCTGCTCGGCCTGTCCCACGCGCTACGCCTGCGCGTGCGTTCGATCCGAGCCCGCACCCTCCTTGCCGAAACGTCGCTCGCGGTGCTCGTGCTGGGACTTGCAGCGGTGTTGACGAGCGGCCAGCCGGCGACCGAGCCGCAGCTCGTGGCGGCGCGTCAACCGACGCCATCGCAGTTCGCGGACGGTCGCGCCGGCGACCTGCAGGAGCGCATCACGTTGGGCCCCAACCAACCCGGGCGCAGTGTCGCGGTCATCGACGTCCTCAATACCCGCCGCCCGGCGCCGGCACCCATTCAGGACGTGCTCGTGTCCATCGGAGATCCGGGTGCTCCTACGCCGCCCGGTGTGCTCGCACGCCGCTCGCCGGAAGGTCATTGGTACGCCGCGATCACGCTGCCGGCCGCGGGTAAGCAGAGCATCGTCGTGACGGTTCGACGCCCCGGCATGAAGCCGGTGACGGGCCGCTACGACTGGGTGGTCGCAGCGCCCGCAACTCACCAGCGGCCGGCTGTCGTCTCGACGGCGCCGATCGGTGCGGCGCTGCGGTGGGGGGCGCTCGTCCTCGCTCTGCTTTCCGCCCTTGCGTGGATGAGCGCGCTCGGCGCGTCGCAGGTGCGGCGCTCGAGGCAGCGCCGGCAGGCAAGCGCAGCCTCGGTTGCCGACGATGGCCGGCTCGATGATCTCCAGCTGGAGCATGCCCACCTTGGGAACGCGGCCGACGGCGCGGACGGTGCTCAGGCTTCGGGTGCGAGGATCCGCTCGGGTGCCCGCACCTGATGGTGGCGAGCCGGCGCCGGCTGCTCTTTGACCGAGCCGCCGCCGCCCTTGCGTGGCAGCCGCAGCGTCACCTTGGTGCCCTGTCCCACGGCACTCGAGATGATGACCTTACCGCCGAAGGATTCGGTGATGGCCTTGACGATCGCCAGGCCGAGTCCGCTGCCGGCCTGCTCGCCCGCCGCCTGCGAGATGCCGAAGAGCTCCGTGACCAGGCCGATGTCGGCTTCCGGGATGCCCGGTCCTGAGTCCTGGACGGACAGCAGCACCCGGTGCTCGTTCGTGGGATCGGGAATCGCCTCGATATCGATGCGGTCGTCCTCGTCGGTGAACTTCACGGCGTTCTCGATCAGGCAGTCGAGCGCAGCTTCGAGGCGCTCGGGGTCGGCTGAGACGGTGCCCGCGTCGGCGCGGAAGCGCCACAGCCGGTCAGCCCGCACCGCCCACCGCCGGGAGATGCCGGACACCAGGGCATCGAGATCCACATCGCGGGGCGCGGCGGTCGGGCCCTCAATGCGGAAGAGCGTCAACAGGTTCGTGGCAGTGACCGAGGCCTTGTCGAGCTCCTCCAACGAGAGGACGGCGTTGGCACGCGACGCGGCGTCGCTCGCATTCGTCCGGATCAGATCGGTGAGGCCGCGGACGATCGCCAGGCGGGTACGCAGCTCGTGCGAACCGCACCGCGTCGCGATTTCGCGCAGCTCCGAGCTGGCTCGCTCGGCCTCGCGCATGGCCTGGATGCCTGCCCGGGCTGCCTGCCCGCGGCGAACGTGCCAGACGAGAAGCGCGGCGATCACGCCCATCAGCACGATTTCCGAACACTCTTCCCAGCCGATGAACCCGGCACGGGCGTGCTTGATCAGCGGGATTCCCGTAGCGAGCGTGATCGCGATGAAGGCGATATAGGTCGTCTTCAGCGACCAGGCAGCCAAGCCGTAAAGAAGCGCGAAGCTCGCCCAGACGAGGTGGTAGGGAATCGTCTCGCGCCCGGGCATGTCAAACATCAGGTACGTGTTGATAAGGAAGAACGCCACCCAGACCGTGGCGATCTGGCGCTTAACTAGCGGCGAGTCGATAACCAGCATTGCGCACCGTTTGGATGGAGTCGGACGACAGTTTGGCTCGCAGCCGCCGGATGCATACGTCCACGACGTTCGTGCCGGGGTCGAACTCCACGCCCCAGACGTCGGCCAGGAGTTCCTGGCGGGTGCAGACGCTGCCGCGGCGACGCAGCAAATGGTCGAGCAGCGCGAATTCGCGCGTCGAAAGCGGGACGCGCGATGTCCCCATGGTCAGCTCGCGGCGCTGCACGTCCAGGTACACGTCGCTCGTAATCGGGACCTTCGTCAGCCGTGCCGTCGTGTGCGCACGCGGCGCTGAGGCGAGCCGAAGTCGGACGCGCGCGAGCAGATCGGCGTTCACGAACGGCTTCGACACGAAGTCGACGGCCCCGGATTCGAGGACCCCGACCTGTCGGCCGATCTCGGGCACGGATGACAGCACGAGCACGCGGCTCGATGGCTTCACCTTCAGCAGCGTGCGCAAGACGTCGTCGCCCGAGATGTCGGGCAGGTTCAGATCAAGGACGATGAGGTCGTAGTCGTCCACCAGCGCCGCGCGCAGGCCTGCCGCGCCGCTGTCAGCGGTCGTGATCTGATGCCCGGCGGTTTCGAGCAGATGAACGAGGAGCGCGCGCAGGCGCGGCTCGTCGTCGATCACCAATATTTGTTCTGACATTCCCATTTCCGCAGTCCCCCCGGTGCGGTAAAACCGCTGTGAGGGTAACTCTTTGACTCTGCAAGTACTAGCCGGACGGGCCGTTCATGACGTGGTCGTCATCTGAAACCGCCCGTTTCCGGGCAGTTTGCGGAAAAGTTCTCCTTCTTCAGTCGGACGCCACCCATACCTCGCTGCCGAGCCGAATTGGTGTCCGTGGATGCGCGGCGAAGCGGTCCGGACGGCTTCGCGGTCGGAGTACGGGTCGTCGATGATGACAGTAATTGAAACAGGTTCTAGTCTTGCGGTCGTGACAGCGACAGGGGAGAGGTCAACCGCAGCGCCAGCCGATCAGGTGGTGCGCAGCGGCGACACCATGCGGCTTCCGGCTCACAACGGAGACCTCATGGTGGCCGCGCTCAAACGACACCGGAACCGGCCCATCGTGCACCTCGGTGACGTGACGCTCACGGGTGCCGAGACTGCAGCTCGCATCAGTCAGTACATCCAGGCGTTCGAGGCAGTGGACGCCGGCACCGGCACGCCCGGCGCGCTCCTCGCCCTCAACCGGCCCGAGGTTCTGTTCATCCTCGGCGCGGGCCAGACGCAGGGGTACCGGCGCACCTCGCTGCACCCCCTCGGTTCGGCCGACGACCATGCGTACGTGATCAATGACGCCGGCATCACCACGTTGATCATCGATCCGTACTTCGCCGAGCGGGCCGTCCAGCTTCTCGAGAAATGCCCTGGGTTGACGCAGGTACTCACGATCGGGCCGGTGCCGGAGCAGCTCGCCGGTGTCGGCGTCGACCTCGTCGCCAAGGCCGCCGAGTTCGAGCCCCGGCCGCTGACCGCCAAGCTGCTGCCGTCGGACCACATCACGTCGATCACCTACACCGGCGGTACGACGGGCAGGCCCAAGGGCGTGGTGGGGACGTCGGGTGCGTTCAACACGATGACGCAGGTACAACTTGCCGAGTGGGAGTGGCCCGAGAACCCGCGATTCCTCATGTGCACGCCGCTTTCCCACGCAGGGGCGGCGTTCTTCGTGCCGGTCGTGATCAAGGGTGGCACCCTTTTCGTGCTGCCGCGCTTCGACCCGGCTGAGGTGCTGCGCACGATCGAGGAGCAGCGCATCACCGCGACGATGTTGGTGCCGACGATGCTCTACGCGCTGCTCGATCACCCCGACTCGCGCACCCGCGACCTTTCTTCGCTCGAGACCGTCTACTACGGTGCGTCCGCGATCAACCCGGCACGACTGGCGGAGGCGATCGAGCGGTTCGGCCCGATCTTCGCGCAGTACTACGGGCAGTCCGAGGCACCGATGGTCATCACGTACCTCGGCAAGCAGGACCACGTGACAGGTGACGAACGGCGGCTGTCTTCGTGTGGCAGGCCGTCGGCGTTCATCCGTGCCGCACTGCTCGATGAGAACGGCGATCCGGTTCCGGCGGGACAGCCCGGCGAGATCTGCGTGAGTGGTCCGCTCCTGACCGCCGGCTACTGGCAGTTGCCGGAGGAGACGGCGCAGACCTTCCGCGACGGGTGGCTGCACACCGGCGACGTAGCCCGCGAGGACGCGGACGGCTTCTGGTACATCGTCGACCGTACGAAGGACATGATCGTGACCGGCGGCTTCAACGTCTTCCCGCGCGAGGTAGAGGATGTCGTCGCCGAGCACCCGTTCGTCGCCCAAGTG
>DATFTS010000019.1:0-3251 GCA_035261645.1 Jatrophihabitans sp.
CTTCGCTCTTGGTGGCGAAGTGGTCGGCGAGGTCGCGGCGGACGAGGCGCTTGTCGACGATCCTGGTCAGTCCGCCGGTGCCCGGCAGCACACCTAGCAGCGGTACCTCGGGCAACGAGACGGCCGACGATCGGTCGTCAACAAGCATGAGGTGCTCGCAGGCGAGGGCCAGCTCGTAGCCGCCACCCGACGCAGTGCCGTTGATGGCCGCGATGTAGATCTGCCCGGAGTTCGCGCTGGCGTCCTCGATGCCGTTGCGCGTTTCGTTGGTGAACTTGCAGAAGTTGACCTTTGCCGGATGGTTCGAGCCGGCGAGCATGCGGATGTTGGCGCCTGCGGAGAAGACCTTGTCCTTGCCACTGGTGACGACGACGGCGCGCACCTCCGGATGCTCGAAGCGAAGTCGCTGCACCGCGTCGTACAGCTCGATGTCGACGCCCAGGTCGTAGGAGTTCATCTTGAGCTCGTAACCGGGTTGCAGGCCGCTCTGTTCGTCGACGTCCATAACGAGCGTCGCGACCGGCCCATCGAACTCGAGGCGCCAGTGGCGGTAGGCCGACGGCTCGGTGCGGAACTCCACGAGCTGCGAGTCGCTCACTCGCTTTACTCTACGTTTGGTTGTCCGTCCGTCAAGACTGCGTAGCATGTTGATCGTCGGCAACAATTGTTCGGTGCCCACGACCGCGCCCGTCCTGTCCCGGCGTCATGCCGCCGGATCCGCGAGCGCGCGCGGCGTGCTGTTCACGGTGCTGGGCGAGTTCGTGCTGCCGGCGGGAGAGACGGCGTGGACGTCGGCGTTCATCGACCTGCTCGGTCGGCTCGGCGTCGAGGAGAAGGCGACCCGCCAGGCCCTCATGCGCACTGCGGCCGACGGCTGGCTACGTTCCGAGCGGATCGGTCGACGGACGATGTGGCGGCTGACGCCGGCGGCCGAACGGCTGCTTATCGACGGCACGCAGCGCATCTACGGCTTCAGCGGCAGCGCCGGGGAGTGGGACGGCCGCTGGCTGATCGTGCTCGCTCGGGCGCCGGAGACCGAGCGGCAGACCCGGCACCTGCTGCGCACACGGCTGACCTGGGCCGGTCTCGGCAGCCCCGCGCCGGGCGTTTGGGTGAGCCCACACTCCGAGCGAGTAACTGAGGTGCAGGGCGTGCTCGCCGAGGCGGGCGGGCTGCCTGACGCGCAGGTGTTCGTTGCCTCGCACACCGGTTACGGCGATCTGCGCGCGATGGCGCGACAGGCGTGGGACCTCGACGAGATCGAGGCGCTGTACGAGGAGTTCCTCGCGCACTTCGGTGGCCGGGCGACTCCTGACGAACTGACCGCCACCGTCGAGCTCGTGCATGCGTGGCGGCGGTTCCCGTGGATCGACCCCGCGCTGCCGCAGGAACTGCTACCGGCACGCTGGTCGGGCGCTGCTGCGGCGCGGCTGTTCACCCGCCAGCACGCGCGTTGGTCGGCCGCCGCCCGCGCCCAGTGGCAGGAGCTCAATCAGTGACGCGCTTCGAGCAGATGCGGCACCGTCCTCCGACGCCACTGACATCGCCGCGCGAGTTGGTCGTGGCATGTGCGCCGCTGCGCAGCAACGTCAACCTGTCGACGATCGCGCGTACGGCGGGCTGCTGCGGCGTTTCTCGGATGATCGTCTGCGGGCACGCGCGCATCGATCGGACGATCGCCCGCGACGGGGCCGACGCGGTGCAGCTCGAGGTGCGAAACTCGCTGCCACCGGCGCTGCGCCGGCTGCGCGAGGACGGCTACCGGCTCGTCGGGCTGGAGCAGACGACGAACTCGCACAACCTGCACGACTTCCGCTTCCAGCGGCGCACCGCGCTCGTCATCGGCAACGAGCGCGCCGGGCTCTCCGAGGCGGAGCTGGCGTTGATGGACGACTGCATCGAGATCCCCGTGTGGGGGCTGCCCTACAGCTACAACGTGGCGACCGCAACCGCCATGGCGCTCTACGAGTACTGCAAGCAGTACCCCACCTGATCCGTTTGAACCGTCGGTTTGCATCCGTCCGCGCCGCTATCGCGCGGATAGCAGCCGCTACGGGTGCAAACCGAGCGTTCCGCGGAGGGCGAGGACGTCCAGGGCCGCGCGGGACGAACCGAGCCGCTTCGTCCACGACGTGCCCAGCCCGGCCAGCTCGGTCTCGTCCAGGTAGCCGGCGGCGTCCAGCCGCCAACCGGCCCGCATGTACGCCGGCGCCAGCGAGGCAAGCGCCGAGTCAGGCGTGGGCTCGGGTGTCGCACCGACCTCCGGCACCGGCGGCCGCCATGCGTGCAGGTTCAGCGTCACGAGGAAGTTCGCGCCCGGCACGCATCGGTTCGCCAGTGCTCGCAGCACCTCGTCGTCCGGCGTGACGAACGCGCGCAACAGGCTGCCCCACGGCATCAGTGAGTGGAGTTCGGTCACTCCGGTCAACTCCGGCGGCAACTGCTCGGCCGAGGCCCAGACGAACAGCGCGTTGGGCAGGCCGCCTCGCGCGGGCTTCGCCGCCGCCCGCGCGGACATCCGCCGCATGGCGTCAGGCTGGGCGTCCAGGCCGACCACCAGCGTGTCCGGCCGCGATCGCGCCTGCGCCAGGACGTGCTTCCCGTCACCTGTGCCGACGTCGAGCACCACTCCACCGGGGTGGCGCTCGCGCATCTGCGCAAAGCCCGCGGCGTCCAGGTCGACCGTCGCCTTGCCGACCACTCGACGCACGGCACATACCCTACGAGCGTGCGACTGGTCGGCCACGGGCATCCCGCGATCCGCGCCACGCACGACAAGACTCTCGAGCTCAGCCCCGATCCGCAGATCACCGCGCGCGCCACGTGCATCGTCGCAGTGGGTTTGCAACCGGCTGGGTCTGCGCTCGCCGGGCCGCTATACCTGACGCTGCAGGCCGGCGGCGCGTCGTTCGAACTCGAGGCGCACGCGAACCCGTCGTGGGACCCGTCCGGCAACGCAGTGATCCGCCGCAGCCCGGTTCAGCTGCCGGGGACGTTCGCCACCGCGGCGACGGCCGCCGCCGCCGACCTGCCGGCCGGGCTAACCGCGGCCCTGCGCGATCCGAACGCACTGGTGCAACTGGACGCGGAGCTGATCCGGGGCCGGCCGGCAGTCGTCCTGTTCGCCGCTGATCCGCGCATCCCGCACGATCCGAGGCTCGCCGCGGAGCGAGCAGCCGCAGACGCTGTGATCGCCGAGGACGAGGGCGCGGCCCGGTTGCTCGGCATTCGGGCGCAGCGCGGTCCCGTGG
>DATFTS010000020.1:0-4094 GCA_035261645.1 Jatrophihabitans sp.
GGTAGGAGCCGGTCAGGCTGACCCCGGCCAGCCGCGGGTCAGTGAACAGCGCGTCCTGAATCACCCGGCTCTCGCCGATGACGACGTTGAAGACCCCGTCGGGCACACCGGCATCGGTCAGGGCGCGTCCGATTTCGATGCCGCACAGTGCGGAGTTGGTCGCGGGCTTGAACAGCACGGTGTTACCGGTCGAAAGTGCGGCGGCGATCTTTCGGATCGGGAGGGTGAACGGGAAGTTCCACGGGGTGATGAGCAGGACGACACCGAGCGGCTCGGCGACGGTGAAGACATCCTCGCCCGTGTCGGTGACGAAGGTAGCGCCGGTCGTGCGATACCCCGCCTGGGCGAAGTACTCGAGGATGCCGGCGCCCTTCTCCACTTCGGTCGTCGCCTCGCCGATCGGCTTGCCCATCTCGGCGGAGATGATCTCGGCGATGCTTTTCGCCCGCTCGCGGAACAGCGCCGCGCCCCGCAGGAAGATCGCCGCGCGGTCGGCAGGAGGTAGCGCTTTCCACGCAGGGAGAGTCTCGTCGGCCCTTCGGTAGGCCTCACGCACTTCTTCTGGCGAGGCCAACGAAAGTTGGCTGACGACGGACCGATCCTGCCGTGAGACGACGTCGACCATCGTCATGCCGTCGCACCTCCCTTCGCGGACGAGACCTTGGCCTGGGCGACCCAGCAAGCCGCTTGGTGTCCGGGCAGCAGTTCCACGAGCGGCGGCGTCTCCGTTGCGCATCGCTCGATGGCCACCGGGCACCGCGTGTGAAATCGGCAGCCGGACGGCGGTGCGATCGCGCTGGGCGGGTCGCCGGACAGGATGATCCGTTCGGGCCGCTTCACAGTCGGATCCGGAACCGGCGCGGCACTCAGCAGTGCCTGCGTGTAAGGGTGCAGCGGCTGGCGGTAGAGGCTGTCCTTGTCGCCGAGTTCGACGACGTGCCCCAGGTACATGACCGCGACACGGTGCGCGATGTGCTTCACCACCGCAAGGTTGTGCGCGATGAACAGGTAGGAGATCCCGAGGTCGCGCTGCAGATCCTGCATCAGGCCGATGATCTGTGCCTGGATCGAGACGTCCAGAGCCGATACCGGCTCGTCGGCCACCACGAACCGGGGCTTCAACGCGAGCGCGCGGGCGATGACGACTCGCTGCCGCTGACCGCCGGAGAACGCGTGCGGGTACCGGTCGCCGGCTCTCCTCGGCAGTCGGACCATGTCCAGCAGTTCGTCGACCTGCTTGCGGAGGACGTCACCGCGGGCGATCCCGTGCACTCGCAGCGGCTCGCCGATGATGTCTCGCACCCGCATACGTGGATTCATCGAGGCGTACGGGTTCTGGAAGATCAGTTGGATCTCCCGGTGCAGTTCGCGCCACTCTCGGCGCCCGGCATGGGTGACGTCGCGACCGTCGAACTCAAGCCGGCCGGCTGAGAGCGGGACGCGGCCGATGAGCGCGCGGCCGATCGTCGTCTTGCCGCAGCCGGACTCGCCCACGAGGCCGAGCGTCTGGCCCTGCGTGACCGCGAGGTCGACGTGATCGACCGCACTCACGGTCCGCTTATGCCCCCCGCCACGGCTTCGCACCTTGTATTCGACAGTCACACCGGTCGCGTTGAGCAGCGGCCTGCCTGCGGGTACCGGCGGCGCCGACGTCACGCCGGACCAGCCGGTAGCCGGCATGGCGTTCACGACATGACCTCCTGTCGCCGCCAGCAGGCGACCCACCTGCGGTCAGTCATCTCGACCAGGTCCGGCGTGTCGGTGAAGCAGCGATCGACCGCCTCAGGACAGCGGACGCTGAACGGGCAGCCCGGAACCGCGTCGGCGTGTCCGGGTGGGTCGCCCTCGATCGAGATCAGCCGATCCAGCGCGACGTCCGCGCGCGGTGACGACCCGATGAGGCCGGCGCTGTATGGGTGCAGCGGCGACGCGAAGATCGGCTGCACGGGCGAGCGCTCGACCACGCGGCCGGCGTACATCACCTGCACGCGGTCGCAGAACTCAGCAACGACGCCGAGGTCGTGCGTGATCATCATGACCGCGACACCTAGATCTTTCGACAGGCTGCTGAGCAACTCGAGAATCTGGGCCTGGATGGTCACGTCCAGCGCCGTCGTCGGCTCATCGGCGATGAGCAGTCGCGGCTGCGCGGCCAATGCGATAGCGATCATCACGCGTTGCCGCATTCCGCCCGAGAACTCGTATGGGAACTGGGTGAGTCTCTCGGCCGGCGCCGGGATGCCCACCATGTCGAGCAGTTCGATGGATCGCTGCCGGGCCTGCCTCTTGGCCATCCCGCAGCGCTTGACGAGTACCTCGCCGATCTGCCGCTCGACCGTCATCAAGGGGTTCAGCGACGTCAACGGGTCCTGGAAGATGATTGCGATCTCCCGCCCACGCACCTGGCGCGCGACCGCTGGGTCGAAGACGTTGCGGCCACGCCAGCGCACCTCGCCACTGACGATCCGTCCCGGTGATTGAACGAGTCCCAGCGCGGCGAGCGCGGTCACACTCTTGCCAGAACCTGATTCGCCGACGACACCGAGTCGTTCCCGTTCGGCGACGTTCATCGACACGTGTTTGACGCCGTACACCGGGCCGTTCGCCGTGGGGAAGGCGACCGAAAGGTTGTCGATCTCCAGCAGCCGCTCCGTCATGCGCGTCCTTCTGTGAGTGCGTCCAGCTGACGTGCGAGCTGCTTCTCACGCAGCTTCGGGTCGGCATAGACACGCAGCCAGCTGGCGAGCAAATTGGCCGACAGCACCGTGATCGAGATGAGCACTCCTGGGACGACGACGAGCCACCACGCCGCCTGCAAGTAGTCCTGTCCCTGGCCGATGATCAAGCCCCAAGAGGATCCTGGTGGCTGTACGCCGTAACCCAGGAAGGACAGCGCCGCCTCGGCGAGGATGATTCGCGCGAACTCGAGTACCAGCAGGGTGAGCACGGGCGAGGCGATGTTCGGCAGCACGTGCCGGATCATGATGCGTGTGGGTCGTGATCCGCCGATCTCGGCGGCCTCGACGTACTCACTCTTGCGCAGGCTCAGCACCGTGCTGCGCACGACCCGCGCGTAAACCATCCAGCCGTTGATCGCCAGCACGACGACGACGAGCTTGGCACTCGGCCCCATCGCGTAGAGGATCACGAGCGCGAGCAGGATCCCTGGGAACGCCAGTTGCATGTCGGCGATGCGCATGATCACCGCGTCGACCATCCGGCCGAAGTAGCCGGCGATCAGCCCCATCAGTACGCCGAAGGTGCCGGCCAGTATGACGACAGAAACGCCGATCGCCAGCGACGCCCGCGCACCTTCGAGCACGCGACTCAGCAGGTCGCGGCCGAGTTGGTCGGTGCCCAGGAAGTGAGTTGCATGGCCGCCGAAGAACGCGGGTGGCTGAAGCCGCTGGGCAAGGTCCTGTGCCGCCGGATCGTGCGGGCGGATCCACGGTTCGAGGATCGCGGCCAGCGCGACGATCGTCAGCATGACGGCACCGAACATCCCGGTGCCCGAACGAAGCAGCGCCCGCAGCATCGCGCGGCCGGACTGCTTGCGCGTCGGCGTCGGCTCGAGCGACACCTCGGCTGCGATCAGTGGGTCAACGACGGCCATCAAGCGACCTCGATCCGCGGGTCGATAACGGTGTAGAGCACGTCGGTAATGACGTTGACCAGCACGATGAGCGCAGCAAGGACGACGACGATCGCCTGCAGCAGCACGAGGTCCTGGTTCTGCAGCGCTTGCACGATGAGCTGGCCCACGCCGGGCCAGGCAAACACGACTTCGACGACAACGGTGTAGCCGGCGAGCATGCGCGCGAACTCGAAGCTGCTCTGTGTGAACACCGGCACGAGGCAGTTGCGCAGCGCATGTCTCGTGATGCGGTAGGCGACCGGCATGCCTTTCGATTCAGCAGTCAACATGTACGGCTGATCAAGCTCGTCAATCATCGAGCTGCGCACCATCTGCGTGATCTTCCCGCTGGTGGGCAGAGCTAGCGCCAACGCCGGTAGCACCACCGACGACACCCCATGCGCCCCGGAGGTCGGGAACCAGTGCAGCTTCACGCCGAAGATGAGGACCAGCATGAAGC
>DATFTS010000021.1:0-8419 GCA_035261645.1 Jatrophihabitans sp.
GGGTTACAAGACCATCGGGCAGATGGTGTACTCCGTGCTGCGCGAGGCTATCCTCAGCGGCGCATTCGCCCCGGGTGAGTGGCTGCGGCAGGAGTCGCTCGCCGAAGCGATCGGCGTGTCGCGAATCCCTGTCCGGACGGCTCTGCTGCAGCTCGAATCCGAGGGCATGATCACGTTTCACCCGCATCGCGGGGCGCGCGTGCGCACCCTCACGCCAACACAGATCGACGAGATCTATCGCCTGCGCACGCTGCTCGAGGGTTACGCCATCGAGCGCGCCTGCCAGGACGTGGACCCTGAACGGCTGGCCCGGCTGCAGGGCCTGGCGAAGAAGCTCGATCGGCACAAGCAGGGCGACGAGTTTCTTGATCTGCGCGTCAAGTTCTACCGCGAGCTCTACGACGCCGAGCGCAATCCACTGCTGGTCGAGATGATCGACGACCTGCGCAGCCACGTCGGCCGCTTCTATCTCGGGATCAAGTTCCCAGACCGGCACCGGCACCACGCAGACCTCATCGAGCGCATCGCCGTGGGCGACATCGAAGGCGCGAAGGCCTGGCTGACCACCCACTTCGACCACATCCGGAAGGGCATCAGGGAACTGGCGGCGGCCGAAGAAGGGCAACAAGCGGCCAAGTCAGAAGCTGACGGCACAGGCGCTGCCGAGGTCAGCCGAGCACACACCAACGGCAAACGGCCGGCGGTCAAGCGCACCACCGCTGCGGGCGCGGTCAAGCGCACCACCGCCGCGGGCGCGGTCAAGCGCACCGCCGCCGCAGGCCGAGCCACCGCCCGCCAGTAGCCAGCCGTTCCTAGACGGACGCGGCGGCGCGGTGAGTGCCGCCGCCGCGGAGCAACGTTGCGATGGTTACCGTGATCGCGGTCATGACGAGAGAAAGTACTGCCGCCTGCGTCGGCAGACCGTAGTTCCAGCGATCCCAGATCAGCGACGACATCACGGTGTTGTTGGCCGAGGCCAGCATCAGCGGGAGCGTCAGGTTCTGCATGCTCGCCATGAAGACCAGCAGGCAGCCGTTGAAGAACGCCGGCCGGATCAGCGGGATCAGCACGCGCGTCCAGGTGCGGCGCATCGGGGCCCCCGAGGCGGCCGCCGCGTCCTCAAGGACGACCTGGGTCTGAGCGATCGCGCTGCCCATCAACCGCGTGCCGAGACTGACGAACAGCGTTACCTGTGCGATCACAACGATCCAAATCGTCCCGTACACAGGCAGCGGCAGCAGCAGATAGAGCAGCAAGACGCTGACGCCGATGACGACACCAGGGATCGCATGTGGCATGAACGAGAGAAGGTCGAGGACCCAGGTGAACCTGGAGCGCGACCGCACGATAACCCAGGCCACCAGTAACGAGAACGCCATGGTCAACAGCGCGACGGATACACCGAGTACCAGCGTGTTTCTGATGGCCGAACCGACGCTGCCGGTACTCCAGATCGACGTCCACTGGTGAAAGGTGATGCGATGCCAGGCGGCGCGGTTGATGCCGGTGTACACCGGCTGGATACTCGCCCACACCAAGATCAGCAACGGGATGATGAACGAAACCAGCACGTATCCGACGGCCCCGCCGAAGATCGGCCAGCGCCAGCGGCCGAGATCGACCGTCCGCGGCCGGTAGGTGCGTCCGGTGATCGTTGCGTACTTGCCGCGAGATCCGATCGCCCGGTCGTAGGCGATCAACGGGCCGAGAGCCAGCACCAGCAGGAACATCCCGTAGGTGCCGGACAGCCCATAGTCCGGCAGCCCGGTGGCCGGATGCGTGTTGTTGTAGATCGTCGTGCTCAGCACATGCACGTGCCCGGGTAATCCGAGCACAAGCGGGACGTCCACATTCTCGACGGAGTTGACGAACTCGTAGATCCCCGCGCCGAGCAGCGCCGGAGTCATGAGCGGGATCGTGATCTTGCGAAGCACGGTCCAGCGGCTCGCGCCGGACGCTTCGGCGGCGTCCTCGAGCACCCCGTTCATCGACCGCAACGAACCGGTGATCAGCAGGAACGTGAGCGGAACCATCCCGAACGCCTGCACGAAGATCATGCCAAGCATCGAGTACACGTTGATCTTGAAGCCCAAGATCGGATGCAGCACGCCGTTGATCACGCCGTTCGTCGGGTTCAGCAGCAGGCTCCAGGAGATGGAGGTGATCAGCAACGGAATGCCCGACGGCGCGACGATCAGGACGAACATCAGGTTGCGAAATGGCAAGTTCGTGCGCTCGATGAGCCATGAGAACGCCAGCGAGATCACCATCGCAACCGCCAGCGAGCACAGCGCGAACTCCAACGTGCTGCCGAGCACGGAGTACGTCTGGCCGGCACCGAAGACCGTGGTGAAGTTGCGGAACGTCCAAACCGATTGGGACGAGAACGGCAGGCCGAATTCCGAGTGCTGGAACGCCGAGCCGAACAGCATCACGAGCGGGCCGCCGACCAAGTACAACAGAACGACGCTCACGAAGACCGCAAGCACCGTACGGCCGCGGACCCGGCGCGCGATCATCGAGTGCATGACCTGGAAGTGGCGCGGCATCGGCGCTGTCGCGCGGACGTCGTCCTCGCGCTCCTGCAGAGCCGTCACTGGCCGAACACCACGCAGTTGAGCGGAGGGATTTCGGCGAACGCCTTCTCGCCACGCCGAAAGCGGATCTGCGCAGGCACGCTCACATTCAACGTGGACTCACCGATCGAAATCTCGTGCTCGACGGCGTCTCCCACGAACAGGCCCATCTCGACTTTGCTCAGGAAGATGTTGTCGCGTTCGGGCCGCTCCCGATGCATGACGATCGACTCGGGCCGGACCAGCAGTGAGCAGGCATCGCCGACCGAAAGCTCCTCGATCGACACGTCGCAGCATTTGACCACGCCGAACGCCGTCTCGATGATCGCTGCCCGCGGCGCGACAGAGTCGCCCTCGTCGGTGGGTTCCTCGATGGAAACCACCTGCCCGGGAATGAGGTTCGCGGCACCGACCAGGTTCCCGACGAACTCGGTCTTCGGGTGGAAGTACAGATCACGGGGCCGGCCCGCTTGCACAATCTCACCGTCGTTCATGACCGCGATCCAGTTCGAGAGTGAGAGTGCCTCGACCTGATCGTGGGTGACGAACACAGTCGTGATCCCGAGCTGACGTTGGACGCGGCGCAGCTCGCCGCGCATCCGCGCGCGCAACCGGGCGTCGAGGCTGGACAGCGGTTCGTCGAGCAACAAAACCTGGGGTTCCCGCACGAGTGCGCGAGCTAGCGAGAGGCGCTGCTGCTGGCCACCGGAAAGCTGGTTGGCCCGGCGCTTCTCCAAGCGCTCCATACCCATCAGTTCGAGCATCGGGATGACCTTGTCGCGCAGCTCGGCCATCCGCATCCGCCTACGCGACGCCATCCGCAACGGGAACGCCACGTTCTCGAACACCGTCATGTGCGGCCAGACCGCGTAGTCCTGAAACACCATTCCGATGTCGCGTTTATGCGTAGGCACGAAATGCCGGTCGGAAACGACCACCACGTCGCCCAGCCGGATCTCGCCGGAGTCGGGTCGCTCCAGCCCAGCCAGGCAACGCAGCGTGGTCGTCTTGCCGCAACCGCTAGGCCCCAACAACGTGAAGAACTGATTCTCCGGGACATCGAAGGAGACGTCGCCGACCGCCGGTGGGTGATCACCTGCGCCGCGATATCGATGGTGCAGGTTCCGAACCTGGATGGCTGCGGGCATGTGATGCGCTCGCTCTTCTACTGGGTGGTCAGCTTCGCGAACTCGGACGCCACCTTCGCATCCAGCAAGCCCTGCTGGGCCGTCCGGTCAGCCGCGATCTGGCTGCCGGCAGGCAGCCCAGCAGGCTGGGCCGCGTCCGTCTTGAACTCGTACTTGTCGAACTGTGCCTGGCCATCCTGGCTCAGCCGCCATGCGTAGAAGCAACGTGCCGCGTTCGGGTGTGGCGCGCGATCGAGGATGTAGGCGTAGTCGGTCTGCGCCGGGACGATATCGAGGTACTTGATCGCCACCTTGGCGCCTTCTGACTTGGACTGCGCGACCTCGGAGTCGTGAGCGCTCGTGGAGAACACCGCCTCGCCGCTGGTCACCTTCTGCAGGCTCGCCGTCGCGCCTTCGATGCCGACAGGCTTCGCCACCGACATGAGGTTGCGGTACCACGACAGGGCCTTGCTCTCGCCCCAGACCAGCGCCAGCGGTGAGAGCAGCTTGCCGCGCGTGTCGACGACGAACTTGCCGGCCCACTTCGAGTTGACGAGTTGCTCCCAGGTCGATGGCAGATCGGACGGCTGCGTGCGCGTCGTGTCGTAGGTCAGGCCGCCGAAGACGGAGTCAGTTCGGGCCAGACCAGTGCCGCTGTAGTCGACGACCAAGCTCTTGTCGACGCCCAGCTGCGCCCAGTCGACCTTGGCCACCAGCTTGGCCTGGAACAACGGCTGCGCGGATGCAATGTCGAAGTCCGTCCCATCGACGTCGAGGCTATGGCCGGACTGTACCTCGGCCAGGATCCGCTGCACGTTGTCCTGAGGCTTGATCGAGGTGAAGTGCACCTTAATTCCCGGATACTTGCTCTCGAACGAGGCGACCGCTTTGGCGAAGGTGTCGGCATCACTGCCTCGCGCGATGTCGACCGACCCTTCCTTGGCTCCGTTCGCGCACACCTGGGCGACGGTCGTCCCGATGTTCGAGCCTGCGGCTTGCTTGGGGCCGGACGAGCTCGAGCAGGCCGCCACCAACGTCATCGCAGATACAGCTGCGACGACGGGGATGTACACCGCTCGGGTCCGACGGGGTCGAGCACTCATCCATGCCTCCGAGGGCCAGATAGGAAAGACAGACTCGCCAAGAAAGGTCGCGTCGGGCGGCCCTTGTAGGTGACGAGTCTTACACCCCACCAAGTCGTGGTCAACGATTTCGTATCCAGAATCCGTAATTTTTCATGGCCGTAACTTGCGGCCGATCGATCTGTTCCAGAAGCGACCGAAATCCGCACCGCGCGTCAGCTCTATCGGGACTCCGGTCCCCTAGAGACAGAGCCTTCGGGAAGGAGCCCGCGTCGCTCCAGGAACGACGCCATTTCCCGGTCGAAGCGCCAGGGCTGCTCCATGTGGCAGGCATGGCCGGCGCCCGGAATCGTGATCAGCTCCGCATCGGGCAGTCGCTGCTGCAACGCGGGGGCCCCCTCACCGGTGGGATCGTGCTCGCCACTGAGGATCAGCACGGGGGCATGCAGGGATGTCTGCAGCCATTCGGGGTCGGGGGGCTCGAGAGCTTCGAAGTTCCGAATGATCGACTCGAGGTGCGCGTGATCGTTTCGTTCGGTGAACAACTCTGCGAACCAGTGCGCCAGCGGGCTTGAACGGAACGGTTCGGCGAAATCCTGCAGCGTGTAGTTGTAGCGGTGCCCGACGCCGTGTTCTCGGTACTCGGCGATCCGGCGGGCCGGGAACGACTTGCGCGCGCGCCAGCCCGCGCCGCAGAGGACGAGCGCCGAGACTCGGTCCGGCCTGCGGTGGTACATGTGCTGGGCTACATAGCTGCCGACCGAGCAGCCCACGAGCACCGACGGGGCCGCCGACTCGATCTCCAGCGCCGCCCAGCATGCGTCCGCGATGTCTGTAACCGTGAGCCCGGGACGTGAGGCCGGCGACCGGCCGTACCCCGGCAGGTCAACCGCGACGCAACGGAACCACGTCGAGAAATGCGCCATCTGGAACAGCCAGCAGGAGTTGTCCATCGGGTTCGGGTGGATGAACAGAACCGGCGGAGCAGACCGTGGGCCGAGTGCTTCGTAATACAGAGCGCCTTCGACGCGGTCGCTCACACTGCACCCCACTCCCTGTTCCGCAGCCGCCAGGTCTTGCCGTTGAGCGCCCCGGGACGCCGCCCCGCGAGATCGGCGATGTCTTGCGCGACGGTCTGCGCGTCCATCAACAAACCGCCGGCATGGGCCGCTCCGAACGAGGCGAGCGCAGGCGCGAACGCGGTGTCCACCAACCGGTCCGCCGCCTCGCGCGCCGCTGCCTGCATGCCGGTGTCCACCATCCCGGGATACAGGGATGCGACCCCCACATGGCTGCCGACCAAGGCCAACTCGGCCCCGACGACGCGGGTCATCTGGTCGACCGCAGCCTTCGCCATCGAATAGGTCGCCCGGGCCGCCGCCACCTTGCCGGCGGCGCCGCTGGACGCGAGCAGCAGCAGGCCGGAGTTCATGCCGACCATCTGGGAAAGGCACAGCTGTGCCGTGTGCCAGGCGCTCGCCACCATCGTCGCCAGGGCCTGCAATCCGGCCGACTCGTCGCACTCCCAGATCGGCGCGATCGGCCCGGCAACGCCCGCGCTGTGCACGACGACGGTTCCCGCAGCGATGGGCGGCAGCGCGGCGCGCAACTCGTCGGCCACCGTGACGTCACATCGGCGCACGTGCAGGCGGCCGCGCGCCGGGCTGGCGTCGAAGCGCTCCGGGCGCCGGCACAGTGCGAGCACATCCATCCCGCGCGCAGCGAACTCCTCAGCAACCGCCCGGCCGATACCCGAGCCTGCGCCCACGACAATGGCTGCCTGCGGTTGCCACGCCGGCTCGGTCATCCCTGGGACGGGTCCGTGCCGCAGCGCTCCCACACCAACTGGCCGCCGACGAAAGTTGCGTCGACCTGCATCCCGAGAACGTCTTCCCGGTCGGCGACGCTCGGATCGGGCGACAGCACGATCACATCTGCCCAGCACCCGACGGCGAGTGACCCGCCGCTGCTCTGCTCACCCACGGTGGCGGCCGGTGCCGCCGACATCAACCCCAGCGCCTCCTCTGCGGTGATCGCCTCCTCCCCGGCCAGAACCACGCCGTCGCGCGTCGTCCGGTCGACGCAGGCGCGCAACCCGACGAAGGGGTCGAGCGGCGAGCACGGGTAGTCGCTGTTGATCTGGACTGCGACACCGAGACCCAGCGCAGTGCGCAACGGGAGCACCCCGTCGAGGAAATCCGCGCCGGCTGCGGCCAGCCACCCGTCTCCTGTCGAGAACAGCATCGACGGCTGCGTCGACCACACCACGCCGAGTTCGGCGAAACGCTTCAGCCGGGCTTCGCGCTGGTCGAAGAAGGCGTGCTCGATGCGGTGGTTCAGCCGGTGTTGCGGCGTTCGCTCCTGCGCGCGCTCGATGGCGTCGAGCGCCATGTCGACGGCCCGCGGGCCGATCGCGTGCACTGCCACTGGGAGCATCGCGTCGTGCGAGCGAGCCACCGCTTCGTCCAGCTCGGCCTGCGTCAGTCGCAGCAGCCCACGGTTGTCCGGCTCCCCCGGGTACGGCTCGTACACGGCGGAGTTCCGGCTCACGAGATCTCCGTCGATGCTCACCTTCACGCCGGCGAGCCTGAGCCGCTCGCTGCCGAAGCCGGCCCGCAGTCCCAGTCCGGCGAGGTACTCGAGCGGAGTCTGCGACTCGCGACCCCGCACGTACATGCGGATCCGGACCCGCAATCGGCCGGAGACGTCGAGGTCGATGTAGTCGGCGATCTCGACCGGTTCGCGGACGATGTCATGGATGGCGGTGATGCCGTGCGCGGCGAGCCTGGTCATGCCAGCCTCTAAGGCGCGACGCCGCTGATCGGTCGACGGCTTCGGCACTACGGTGTCACCCCGGGTCATGTCCAGGCGCAGCTTGCCGTGTTCGTGGAGTATGCCGTTCGGTCGGCCGTCCGGATCGCGCTCGATCCGGCCGCCAGGCGGGGCCTGCGTCGTCGTATCGATGCCCGCGGCGTCCAGGGCGGCAGAGCTCGCGGCAAGCCCGTGCCGGCCCACAGTGCGCAGGACGACACAACGACCAGGCGCCACGGCGTCGAGCTCGTTGCGCGTGGGTAGCCGCTTCTCGCGCAGCCGACTGGACTCGAGGCTGTCGCCCTGTACCCATTCGTCCGCCGGCGTCGCCTGGGCGCGCTCGCGCACCAGGTGCAGCACGTCGTCCAGCGAACGTGGCGCCAGCGCGGCGAAGTTCAGGTAGAGGTCTTCCATCACCGAGGCTCGATGGAAGTGCGTATGGCTGTCGATGAAGCCTGGTGCGACAACTCGACCGCGAGCGTCGTAGACGACGGTGTCAGTGCCGATCATCGCGCGCACATCGTCCTCGCGACCGACGAAGCCGATGCGGCCGTTCCAGATGGCGACCGAAACGCGCTCGCCCGCGGACCCGCCGGCAAGCGCGCAACCGGTAAGCACGGTCTCTGCGGTGAGCGATCGGCTCATGGTCCTGCTCCCTTCCTGGCGCGGCGGGCGCCGCGTCACATCGTGCGTGGAGCACCCGAGCCGGCGGTGACCGGCTCCGGCGCCTCGTCATCGGCGCCCGCAGGCACGAGAACGTTCGGACGCGACGACCGCTCGTGCAGACCGAGCGAGGTCACCGCGACGAGCAGGATCCCGAGAC
>DATFTS010000022.1:0-2607 GCA_035261645.1 Jatrophihabitans sp.
GGCAGCAACGCGCCGATGCTGAACGAGCCGAACGACGAGACAGCCGCCGTGACCGGGCTCGGCAACTGCGTCGGATCGACACCCAGCTCCTCCTGCGCGTGAACGACGAGCGCCTGCTCCGGGTCGCGGGACAGCTGCCGCGCGACGCGCTGCGCCAGTTCGGGCTCGACACCGCGCGCGATGTACATCTGGGCGAGCTCGGCGATCTCCGCCTCGGGATTGTGCTTGAGTTCGTGCCGCTCCACCTCGAGCTCGGCGTGCATGGACTCGTTCTGGCTCTGCACGGAGATGTATTCGCCCGCCGACATCGAGAACGCCCCGCCGACCAGGCCCGCGAGCCCGGCGAGCGCCACCTGGGACGATCCGGCGGACGCGCCGGCCACACCCGCAATCAGGGCGAAGTTCGATACGAGCCCGTCCATCATCCCGAAGACGGTGGGGCGCAGCCAACCACCGCTGACGTCGCGGTGCTGGTGATGGATCTCCGGGTTGGGCATCTCGGGCAGGTCGCTCAGCGTGTTACTCATGTGCGCGGACCTCTTCCGGTTCCCCGGTGCCGGCCTCAGGTTCGTCGCTCACCGGTGCGCCGGTGTCGTCGGCCGCAGTGCGGTACGGGCTGGGCTCTCGTTGCGCGTGGAAGCCACCGTGCTTGACGAACCAGGCCAGGCCGAGCAGGAAGACGACGATGCTGGTCCAGTCGTTGAGACGCAGGCCCAGGATGTGGTTGGCGTGGTCGGTGCGCAGAGCTTCGATCCAGCCGCGTCCAGCGGTGTATCCCATGACGTACAAGGCCATGACGTTGCCTCGCCCGAGACGCAGCCGACGGTCGATCAGGATGAGCGCGACGCCGATCGCGATGTCCCACAGGCACTCGTAGAGGAACGTCGGCTGATAGAGGCCTGTAAGCGTGGCGCTGTTCGGCGGGCAGGTGAGGCTGCCGTTGGTACCGCCGACGACCGAAGTACCTTGCGTGATGTCGAGGCAGTGAACCTGCAAACCCCACGGCAGACTGGTCCGGCCGCCGAAGAGTTCGTTGTTGAACCAGTTGCCCCAGCGTCCGATGGCCTGGGCGAAAATGACCCCCGGAGCCGCGGCGTCGGCGAATACAGCCAGCTTGATGTTGCGCCGCCGGCAGCCGATCCACGCTCCCACGGTGCCGAGCGCGATGGCGCCCCAGATCCCCAGGCCGCCGTCCCAGATCTTGAAGGCGTCGAGCGGGTGGGCGCCCTTCTTGAAGTACAACTCGGGGTCGCTGATCACGTGGTACAACCGGCCACCGATGATGCCGAGGACGATTGCCCACGCCGCGACGTCCCATACATGCTCAGGGTTGCCGTTGCGTTCGCGCCAGCGCCGGGTGGTGACCGCGATGGCCACCAGGATTCCGACGATGATGCACAGCGCGTACGCGCGGATCGGCAACGGCCCCAGATGCCACACGCTGCGCGTAGGGCTGGGAATCGACGCGAGGATCTGCACCCGCTCACGGTATCCGGCGCTGCTGGATACGTTGGAGGCATGGCTCAGGAGATGCGCGCAGTGGTGGTCCCGAAACACGGTGGGGTCGACGTGCTGGAGGTGCAGACCCGGCCGCGGCCGGAGCCTGGGCCCGGCCAGCTACTCGTGCAGGTTGCCGCCTCCGGCGTGAACTTCATCGACGTGTATCAGCGCGAGGGCGTCTACGACGTGCCCACACCGTTCGTGCTCGGCGGTGAGAGCGCAGGGCGGGTCGTGGCGGTCGGCGATGGGGTCAGCGAGTTCAGCGTGGGTGATGTGGTGGCCACCGCCCGGGGCCAAGGGACCCACGCGACGTACGCGCTCATCCCGGCCGAGGGGGCGGTGCCCGTCCCGGACGGGGTCGCACCGGAGCTCGCCGCCGCGGTGATGCTGCAGGGCATGACTGCCCACTACCTGGTCAACTCCACGTACGCCGTGCAGCCCGGCGAGTCGGTGCTCGTGCATGCAGCGGCCGGCGGAATGGGGCAGCTGCTTGTCCAGATGGCCAAGGCGAAGGGCGCGCACGTGATCGCGACGGTGGGCAGCCCGGCGAAGGTCGAGGTCGCGCGCAAGCGCGGCGCTGACGAGGTCATCCGCTACGACGAGACGGACGACCTCGCGGCGGCGGTGCGCGACCTGGAACCGGCTGGCGTGCACGTGGCCTACGACGGTGTGGGCAAGGCAACGTTCGAGGCATCGCTGGCGTCGTTGCGCAGGCGGGGCATGCTGGCCCTCTTCGGCGCCTCCAGTGGGCGAGTGCCACCGTTCGACCTGCAGCGGCTCAATCCGGCGGGCTCGCTGTTCGTCACCAGGCCGACGCTGGCGCATTACACCGCCGACCGTGCCGAACTGACCTGGCGAGCGGGCGACGTGCTTGGCGCGGTGGCCGACGGCTCGCTGCACGTCGACATCGGCGGGCGCTATCACCTGGAGGACGCAGCCCAGGCATACGTCGACCTGGAGGGTCGGCGCAGCATCGGGAAGCTACTGATCGTCCCCTGAGGGTCAGCGGCGCCGGACGCCGTCGGCGAGCTCGCTCGCGAGGTCGCGGACGGCGCTTACGCCGCGCTCGTCGGGCTGATCGAGCAGGCAGCGCACCAGGGCGGATCC
>DATFTS010000023.1:0-3257 GCA_035261645.1 Jatrophihabitans sp.
GACGGGCACCGCAGCCAGTTCACGACAACAGTCACCGCAGAGAGCATCACCCCCGGAATGACCCTGGACACGCTCGTAAAGATGCCCAGCGGCCCCGAGTCGAAGATCGCCCTCTACGAGAATGCGCAGCACCTCGACAACAACGGCCAGAACAACGGCGACCCGTCGCAGGTGGCGTTCGGCGGCATGCTGACGTTCCTCGACACGAACGCGCCCCCGCCGTCGGCTGACGGCGTCGGCCCGGTGCCGGCGCACGTCAAGGCCAGCCCCAACCCATCGGACGGCCTGTCCGACGTCACCGTCAGCGCGGATCTCAGCGATGCGACCACCGGCGGATCCGTGGTGAAGCAAACCGAGTTCGTCGTCGACGACGCAGTCGCCGTCGGTGCCGGGTACGGCGTGCCGATGAGCGGTGACTTCACCTCCGTGTCTGTCACCGGCGCGCACGGGACACTCCCGGCCACACCGGCCGGCGGATCGTGTGACCCGGTCAACGGCGTCGTGCCGGTAGCGCTGCTCTGTCTCAGCGCGGGCAAGCACAAGATCTACGTGCGCGCCCTCGACGCGGCAGGCAACTGGGGCGTCGTCGGGTCCGTGGTGTTCAACCTGCCCAAGACCGGCCCGCAAACCGTCAACGGTACGGTCGACTCGCCGGCCAACGGCGCGGTGGACGTCGACCTCTCTGCGACGGGCGACGACTCAGACGCAGGCGGCAACATCACCGCGGCCGAGTACTTCGTCGACAACGCTGCAGGGACAAACGGCACCGGCATCCCGATGACCGTCAACCGCGCTGCGACCGTCGTCTCCGAGGACACGACCATCGCAGCGGCAACCGTGGCGGCAATGACCGAAGGCACGCACCACCTGTACGTGCACAGCAAGGACGACCTCGGTCTCTGGGGCCCGGTGCTGGACGTCCCGTTCGTAGTGGATACGACCGGACCGACGACCGCGGCCGTCGCGCTCGGCCCCAACCCCGCCAACGGCGTCCGGAGCGACCCGAGCAACCCGGGATACGCGATGATCTCCGGCGAGGTTCGCGACGAGACGCAGGGCTCGCTGCAGAGCAACATCACCAACGCCGAGGCGTTCATCGACAACGTCAGAGCGCCTGGCACGGGCCTGCAACTGCTCCCGGTCGACGGCTCGCTGAACAGTCCGGACGAGAGGGTGTACGGCCTGGTGCCGCTGACGCAGATCAAGGGCCTCACGGACGGGACCCACCAGGTCTTCCTGCGCGGCAAGGACGCGGCCGGCAACTGGGGCTACGTGCAAGGTTCGGCGTTCGTGGTGGACAAGGCCGCGCCGGTCATCTCGCAGCTGGCCGTCGCACCGAACCCGACCAATGGCGCCACGACCGTGACCGTCACCGCGACCATCGGCGTGCAGGCGACGCCGATCCAGCGGGCCGAGTACTGGTACGGCACGACGGATCCGGGTGTGGGGAAGGCAACGCAGGTGACACCGAGCATGCCGACCGCCACCACTGCGGTGGCTACCGTCGCGGTGCCCAACCCGACCGTTGCGTCGACGCAGCAGCTCAACATCCGGCTGCTCGACCAGGCCGGCAACTGGAGCAAGACGGCCACGACGACCTACTCGGTGACGCGCGGGAACGTGATCTACCGGAACAACTTTGAACCGGCAGACCCGGCGTGGACACCGGTCACCGGATCGGGAACGACTGTCTCGACGGCGGCGAAGCTGCCGACGTCGTGGGAGCCCGGTTCGACGCGAGGCTTGCAGGTGGTGGTTCCAACGGGAAGCAACACCGGCGTGAAGCCCAACTACGTGACGAATACGTCGCCGACCGCCGAGACGGCCTACCACGCGCGCTTCGTGTTCAACCCGAACTCGTTGACCGCTGGTACGCAGTCCGGAACTGCCTTGACGTTGTTCCAGGCGTTCAGCGGCAACAACACGAACACCCAGACGTTCGCGCTCCGGTTCACCCGGGTCGGCCAGGGCACGTCCCAGGTCAGCGTGATCCTCAACCGGAATGGCGGTACGACGACGAGCACGCCGCTCACCTTGACGAACGGCGCAGCGAACCAGATCCAGCTGGACTGGACGTCGGGCACGAACGGCTCGGTGAAGTTGACCGTCGGCGCGAGCAGTGTCACGGTCTCCGGCAACACCGGCAACCTACGGGTCGACACGGTGCGGCTGGGCGTCATCACCGGGTTCACCGCCACATCGGCTGGCACCGCGTACTTCGACAGCTTCTCGTCGGGCCGCGTGACTGCCGTGTAACAGGCCGGGTCTGGGCCCGGCCGTCCCCTCCCCCTGGACGGCCGGTCCCGGACCCCTTCAAGGGGGAAAATAAAAATGTCCATGCTCATCACCGCACGCCGGTGGGCGGTCACCCGCCCGCTCATCGTGCTCCTCATCGCGGCCGCAATCGTGAGTGCCGGAGCGCTGTCCGCGACGTACGCGTTGACCGCGTCCACGACACATAGCCGGCAGTTCCCGCACAACGCTCAACTCGAGAGCCAGCTCGGCGTTCGCTTCTCTCGGCTGGCGGTCGTCGGTGACGGCGGGCTGCTGGAGCTGAGCTTCGTCGTGCTCGACTCGGACAAAGCGACCAGCTTCGAAGCGAGCCTCGCCCGTCCACCCGTCATCGTCAGCGAAACCCGCTCCGGGTCGACCAGCCGGGTCTCGATCATGAAGCAAGGTCACAACCTGCTGCCGGGCCAGACCTACTACCTCGTGTACGAGAACACGCGCGGCGCCGTCCAGCCTGGCGGCTGGGCAACGGTGGTCGTGGGGCAGGCTGCCCTCAAGCACATCCCGGTGCTGTGACATGTCGAGGGCCAATCGCGTCCACAGACGACGTGGTCGCCGGCTCTGCCTAGCGCTACTCGCAGGAGTGCTTGCGGCCATTCTCCTTCCCGCTGCCGCGGCGCAGGCACACGCCTACCTCGCCCGCAGCAACCCGGCGGACGGCGCGACGCTGACGAGTGCGCCGCGCCAGCTGCGGCTGGCCTTCAGCGAGTCAGTGGTGCTGACCGCCACGCGCGTCGATGTCATCGGAGATGGCGGCCACCACTACACACCGACCAGTCTGCGGCTGATCGCCGGAGAGTCGACCGAGGATCCGGCGCAGGTGGTGGCCGCGATACCGGCGCTGCCGCGTGGTGCATATCGAGTGTCGTGGCAGACCCTGTCTGCGGACGACCTGCACACAACTCGCGGCGTCTTCACCTTCGGGGTGCGCCAGGCGGTGCAGGCCTCACCGTTCGTCGAGCCGGCGC
>DATFTS010000024.1:0-3995 GCA_035261645.1 Jatrophihabitans sp.
CCCATGCGAACGGACGGTCGAGGGGTTGGCCGGGCAGCGGCTCGGCCGCCCAACTCCACGTCACCACCTCGCCGTGATCACTGACGCCGACGAAGTCGGTGATCGCTGTGCCGGTGACCGGGTCGTACTCGAGTGGTGGGACGTAGACCCGGCCGTCCGAGCCGCGGGCGCCGGTCACCTGCCGCGCGGCGAGTCCGGTCATGAACCTGCTAAGCGTCGGGCCAAGCGATCGGGTGTAGGCGAAGCTCAGCTCGATGGGGGCGCTCAGCGGTTCGGCTACCGTCACTCGGCGAGTGAAACACGTTCTCGTATTGCTGGCAAGAGCGGGTAGATCACTCAGCATTTCAGCGGTTCTGTGCGTGTCCTCAAAAGTGGTACACGTTCTAGATTCTGCGATTGGCCGAGACGCGCCAAATCCCCTCCGATGCCGTCGCGGAGCACTCGCGATTGGGCACCGGAGGGGACGGCGCGTCGGTCAGCCGGTGACCCCGGCGGGCGTGGTTGTGGTCTGGTAACCCTCGAGCTTGTTCGCCGCAACGGCGTATTCGTTGGTGAAGGTCTTGGACAGATCGATCGACGAGGTGGCGTGGCCGATCATGACCTCCATCGCCAGGACGGTCTTCGGGCCACCCGCCGGCATGATGCCGTCCGGAAGGAACTGACCCTTGTCCTGGTTCAGGGCGCTGATGTAATCGGCCTTCGTCACCAAGCCGTTCTGCACATACGACGGTGGCATCTTGTCAGCGATCTGGGCAGCCGTGTGCGTGTTGATCCAGTGCATCGTCGCGACGAGTGCGTCGACCACCTTCTGCACGACGGCCTTGTGCGAGTTGGCCCAGGCTGCGGTGGCGAGTACGCCGGCTGCCGGCCAGGCGCCACCGAGTGCCGCGCTGGCGCCCGAGGTGGTGGCGAGGTCGATCGCGGAGTAGGCGATGTGCATCTGCTGCATCGCGGTGACGGTGGGCTGCGTCGTCATCACGCACTGTGCCGACCCACCCTTGATCGCGGCGATCGCGGTGGACCCAGCACCTACTGCCTGCGTGTGGTAATCCGAGCGCTTGATGCCCTTTTGCGCCGCCAGGAACTGGGTCAGCGAGTCCGTTCCCGACCCGAGATCCGTCACGCCGAGCGTCTTGCCCCTGAAGTCGGCGGCCGAGTGCACGCCGCTGTTGGTTCCGCACATCTCCCGCTCGCCCGGCGCACCGGAAAGCTGCACGAGGTCGATGACGTCCTTGCCCTTCGCCTGGAAGTCGATCGTGTGGTTGTACCAGGCGCCGGCCATGTTCACCTGGTTCGAGACCATCGCGTCCTCAGCCCCGACACCGCCACTGCTCTCAGTCGAGAGCGAAACGTTGACGCCGTACTTGTGGTAGTACCCGAGCCGCTGCGCGAGCTCGTAGGGCAGATAGATCTGCTTGTCGATACCGCCGACCATCAGTGAGACGGTGGGCATGCCGTGGGACGAGCCGCCGCTCGAGCAGGCCGCCGCACCGCCCACGGCCAGGACGCCGACGAGCGTGGCGAGCAGGGTGCGTTTGAACATGGGTGTTCCCTTCAGGGGTTGCGCGGACGCCGTCAGATGCCGACGGCGTCGGATTGGGTTTGCGGGCGCCACGCGAGGACGCGCCGCTCGAGCAGGGTGAGCAGGAACTCGGCGACGAGCGTGATCACTGCGACGACGAGCATGCCCGCGAAGACACCGTTGGGGTCGAGGTTGCCTTGCGCGGTACGGATGACGAGCCCGATGCCGTGTTGGGCGCCGAGCACTTCGCCGACCAGCGCTCCGACGATCGCGAAGCCGAACGCGGTGTGGAGGCTCGCGATGATCCAGGTGAGCGCAGACGGCACTGTGACGTGCCGGACGATCTGCAAGGGCGACGCGCCGAGAACCCGCACGCTGGCCAGCACGTTCGGGTCAACCTCTCGCACGCCCTGGAACGCATTGAAGAAGACGACAAAGAAGACGAGGACTGCAGACAGCAGCACCTTCGGCTCGATGCCGACGCCGAACGCGACGATGAAGATCGAGCCGAGCACGATGCGCGGGATCGCGTTGACGATCTTGATGTAGGGACCGAGCACTTCGGCGAGGAAACGGCTCTGCCCGAGGACGACGCCGAGCACGATGCCGGCGGCGGCTCCGAGTCCGAAGCCGAACACCGCCTCCTTGAGCGTCGTTTCGATGTCCAGCCAGAACGAGCCGAACTGTGAGCCGTGCTCGAACAGGTCGATCGTGCGCTTCCAGATGCCGGACGGCTGGCCGTAGAAGAACTTGTCGACGATGCGCAGCGAGGTGAACAGCTGCCAGCCGCCGATGACGAACACGGCGAAGCCGACGCGCGCGGCCCACACGGCCGCCTTCCGCCGCCGTCGCAGGCGCTTGCCCGCCGCCGATGCGGCGACGTTGTCCGTGGCGTTTGTTTCCACTCCGGCCTGCACCAGGGTCGTCATGCCACTGCTCCCGCCGTGCGTGCGTACGCGCGCTCCACCTCGTCGCGCAGCGCCGACCAGATCTCGTGCTGCAACTCGAGGAAGCGCGGTTCGAAACGGATGTCCTGCACCGAGCCGCGCGGGCGGGGCAGGTCGATGTCGTAGACGGCCTTGATCGAGCCGGGGCCTGACGTCATCACCGCGACCTTGTCCGCGAGGACGACTGCCTCGTCGAGGTCGTGCGTAATGAACAGCACCGACGGCCGAAGCTGCTCCCACAACGTGAGCAGCTCGTTCTGCATGATCGCCTTGGTCTGGACGTCGAGCGCGCCGAACGGCTCGTCCATCAAGAGGATCTGCGGTTCGTTGATCAACGCCGTGGCCATCGCGACGCGCTTGCGCATGCCGCCGGAGAGCTGATGCGGGTGGTGGTCCTCGAAGCCGGCCAGCCCGACCCGACGCAGCCAGTCGCGTGCGTTCGCGCTCGCCTGCCGCCTGCCGACGCCACGCAGCACTGGACCGAGCATGACGTTGCCCAGCACCGTCTTCCACGGCAGCAGTGCGTCTGCCTGGAACATGAAGCTGACGCCCTTGGTGATCCCGCTCACCTCGCGTCCGCCGACCCGCGCCGATCCGGCGCTGGGCCGGTCGAGCCCGGAGACCATGCTGAGGGTTGTCGACTTTCCGCAGCCAGTCGGTCCGACCAGCGCGCAGAACTGGCCGGGCGCGACGGTGAGGTTCACGTCACTCAGTGCGGTGAACGCAGTGCCGGCGGGGGTCAGGAAGCGCTTCGTGAGGCCGGTCAGTTCGATGCCGGCCGCCTGAGCGGCTCTGGGGTCGTGTCGCGGCCCTGCCTGTCGGCGGGCGAAGGGATGTAAGGAAGCCATTGGGGTCCGCTCCTGTTTGTTGATAGCGAGTTAGGACTCGTCAGCAATTGAGAGCCGACCGTAGGTGTGTCTCGGTGTTGCGTCGCTGTTTCGCGCGCATCGCTCGTTCTTTGCTTTTATCGAGGTTTTGCTCATATTGCGCATACGCGTTTCTTGTCGGAAACGCGTCCGCCACGCACAATCCATGGAATGCCGCGCCTCGGGGTACGCCGGCTGTCGAGCCAGATCTTCGCCAGCCAACTCGCGATCTTGATCGCGACGGTGGTCATGGGCTTCGTGCTTTTCGCGCACCAGGAACGTGGGCAGCTCGATCGGCAGTACGAGCAACGCTCGGTCGCGATCGCACAGACCGTCGCCGACATGCCAGATGTGCAGATCTGCGTCGAGCATCCGAGTGGCGGCTGCGCTGCCCTCGTCCAAGCACGGGCCACCAAGGTCCAGTTCGAGACCAAGGCCGCCTATGTCGTCGTCATCGACATGAATCGGGTACGTCACTCACACCCCGACTCGAACCTGATCGGCGACCAGGTCGAGGAGCCGATCGTCACGATCGACGGGCAGACGCACGCTGGCATCGATCACGGCGCGACCGGTCGCTCGGCAAACGGCAAGGCACCGATGTACAGCGCTGACGGCGCCATGATCGGCGAGGTGTCGGTGGGCATCAAGGAGAGCGCC
>DATFTS010000025.1:0-4006 GCA_035261645.1 Jatrophihabitans sp.
TGCGTATGCTCACCGGCGGACGAGTGCTCTGCGAGTTGTGGTCCACGCCACTCCACTCTGCAACGCGTATCGGGCGCTGTCGTCGGCACGGCAGCGCGAACTCGGTCAGCAATTGCGGTCGGGATTCGCGCTGACGTGACAGTCGAGCCGGCAACCTGAGAGTTCCACCTGCTGCTTAGCCGACAGCGGGCTTGCGCCTAGGGGCTGCACATCCGCCGAAGGTTCCGTGGGCGGCGATGTCCCCGGAAACTCGAGAGATTTGATGAAGCATGGGAAAGTCGACCCGGCCGGGCGCGGCCAACGGGAAAGCAGCGCGGCCAGGCACGGCCGGCGG
Organism: Jatrophihabitans sp.; assembly: GCA_035261645.1. Classification (GTDB taxonomy): domain Bacteria; phylum Actinomycetota; class Actinomycetes; order Mycobacteriales; family Jatrophihabitantaceae; genus Jatrophihabitans. The sequence goes on from DATFTS010000025.1 coordinate 335, forward strand.
CCAGGCGGCGAAGCGGCGGGCTGCCAGTAGGACACTGGCTGCCGCGCGTGGCGGCCGCTCAGCGCGTCAGCGGAGGTGGCTGGCGTTCGGACCCGTCGCCGTGGTGTTGGCACTGATTGCGGCGCTCACGATCGCGAAGGTGTCCTCAGGCGCGCAAGCCGTGCAGTCCGGCACAGCCGGAGGTCATGCATCGGCCGCACTCGTCGGTGAGTTGGCCTCCGTCCCGACCAGCACGCTGAACGCCGTCGGCGCAGGCACGGCCGGTCAGGGTGCGTTCAACTCGGTGCCGACAAAGACCTCGGGCGCCGCGCTCACATCGAAGGGTCTGCCTCAGGTGCTGTACGTCGGCGGCGAGTTCTGCCCGTACTGCGCCGCCGAACGGTGGGCGGTCACCGTGGCGCTGTCGCACTTCGGCAACTTCCACAACCTCGGGACGACGGCGTCGTCGCCGTCGGACGTCTTCCCCAACACCGCGTCGTTGAGCTTCCACGGCGCCAGCTTCAGCAGCTCCTCCCTTGCGTTCAACGGATACGAGATCTTCAGCAACCAGGCACAGGGCAGCGGGTTCGCGCCGCTCGACAAGCTGCCGCCGGCCGCGAACGCGCTGTTCCAGGCGTCGGGCGGGTCGATCCCGTACATCAACATCGGCGGCAAGTACGTGCTCAGCGGTGCGTCGCTCAATCCTGGCCTGCTGGCCGGTAAGACGAGCGCACAGATCGCCGCCGCCCTGTCGAATCCGAGCTCACCGATCGCCAAAGCGATCGACGGCACCGCCAACGTGATCACTGCCGCCGTCTGCAACGTGACGGGTGGGCAGCCTGGCTCGGTCTGCAATTCGGCGGGCGTGGTTGCCGCCCAGGCGAAGGTCGGTGGCTGACCGATCCGCGCCGCGGATAGGGCTTGGGTCCTTCGCGGTAGCCCTGTCGGGGCTGGCCATCGCGGCGTACCTGACGGTCGAGCACTACGTGTCGTCAGTGACGCTGGCCTGCCCGGCGACCGGCACGATCAACTGTGCGAAGGTGACGACGAGCGCGTGGTCGCACGTCGGGCCTGTTCCGCTCGCGGTACTCGGGTTGTGCTTCTTCGCCGCGATGACCGCCCTGTGCGCACCGTCAGCCTGGCGTGTGCGCGCGCTGGCGCCAATCCGGATCGCCGGTTCCACCGCCGGCGTGGGCTTCGCGATCTATCTCGTCTGGGTGGAGTTGTTCCGGCTCGACGCGATATGCCTGTGGTGCACCGCTGTGCATGCATGCACGGTGGTGCTGCTGGCGACCGTCCTCTGGACCACCGGTGCCATCCCACATCGCCTCAAAGGGCAGAATCCGCGCACGCCATGATCGTGACCGTTGGACCTGGCTGCTCTCGCTGACATACTCCCGCGTGGACCGAGGAGGGTGGCCATGCCGGAAACAATCAAGAAGACCTTCAAGATCGACCTCTGCCCCAAGAAGCCGAACCCGAACGTCATGATCCTGGGGGACACGACGGTGGTCGTCGAGGTCTCCGTGACGGCGAAGAAGAAGCCGGCGCCGATCGTTCTCGACCGGCTGATCGACAAGGCGGGGATGCCGACCGCGCTGAAGTATCAGCAGGTCATCCAGGAAGAGGTGAACAAACTCCAGGCCAAGTTCCTGGAGATGATCAAGAAGCGCAACGCCAACGGCGCCAAGAAGCTCGCGGACGAGACGACGATGAGCGTCCGGAACGCGTGCAAGGCACTTCAGTCCGCGGTCAATGTGGCCGTCGAGGCGCAGATCAAGCGCGACTACCGGGACGACCAGAACCTGCTCGAGGCCCAGGTCAAGGTCGGCCTCAGCATCTCGTTCAAGGTGATCGGCATTGGTAAGGACGTCGCAGTCCTGGCGGTCAGCATGGGCGCCGATCCGACGGCATGGCTCAGCCTCGCGAAGAACATCTACGAGCTGTCGACGGTCATCTATAACGAGGCCAAGGACGAGAAGGCCGTCCGCAAGGACCTGCTAAATGGCATCGGCAAGTACTGCACCGAGAAGCAGCGCCGGGTGATCGCCGAGGAGAAGGCCGCGAAGTCGAACAAGGCGAAGCTCGAGCTCGCCCTCAAAGACGTCTACAAGACCTTCAAGCCGCAGTCGGAGAAGGTCGAGGTCACGCGCAAGCGGTACCGAAACAAGGTCACCGCAATGCGTCAGGACCTCGAGAAGCTGTCGAAGAAGACCGACGACCTCGAAAAGGCAATGCGCGCCGCCAAGAACCTCAAGGACGGCGTCAAGCTCGGCGCGAAGGTCATGCAGATGAAGGGCAGCGTCAAGACCACGTACCTCTCGCTGTCGACGGCCGAGAGGTTCGCCGACGACATGGCCATGTTGCTCACCGAGGCCGGCGTGAAGGTGGACGAGCGCACCTTCAGCCAGCGGATGTCGAGTCTGGACGGCGTCTCGGACTTCGCCAGCCTCGCCAATGAACTGCGCACCGCCGCGCAGAACATCGCGGAGATGGTCAAGGAGTTGAGCTGATCAAGCACTGAGGTCCTCGCTGATCTTGTTGCGGCGTAACTGTCAGGGCCACCAGCGCGCAACAAGATCGCCGGGTGTGCGTCTGCATGTGCCGGATCTTGTTGCGTCGCAACTGTCAGGGCCACCAGCGCGCAACAAGATCGCGCCAGGACGATCGCGCCAGGAGCCCGGCAGCGATCGACGTCCTCAGCGAGGGATCGACGTGTGCTTGAACTCGTTGAGGTCGACCCAGCCGGCAGCCAGATCGACGACCCCCTCGACTGCGCGCACCGACGCCTCGGGCGCGGCCTCGTCCGGACGGTTCATCAGACGGACGAACACCGCCTGGTCGCCCCGGATGAACGTGGGCACGCCCCACACCTGATGGGACTCCGCGTACTGCTCGTGCTGCGAGCGCACCGTCTGAAGCGCCGCGCCCGAATCGATGCGATCGAACACTGCCTTGTCGTCGACGCCGTTGGCGCGCAGCACGTCTCGGACGACCTCTGGGTCGTCGATCTTGCGGCCCTCGTCGTGCCGCGCCGCGAACAGCGCGTGGTGCACGGCGGCGAACTGCTCGGGGAACTCGTCCCGCACGACGACGCCCGCCTGTAGCGCGACGATGCCGCCGTCCTGCTCGGGCTTGTCCCATACCGAGGGCTGACCCTCCTCGACATGCACTTGACCCAGCGAGAAGGGCAGGAAGGTGACGTCCCAGTCGGCGCCCGCGGCGAGGCCGACGAGGAGGTGTTCGTGCGCGTTACGTGCGAATGGGCACCGGTAATCCCAGGTGACGGCGAAGGAGAGAGTCATGATCAGGCAACCACGGTCCTCCCCCGAACTGTTCCCGCGCGAGCTCATCGTCGGCAAACTCATCGGCGCCGCATAACGCAGCCGAAGGGCGCTGGGGCCGTGAGCAGGGTGCTACCGCGACGAGACCAACTCCAGCACCGCGAGCGCCTTGTCCATCGCTCGTTGCGGGTCCGCCTCCGGGTTGCCGACCTCGTCGGAGTCGAAGTTGAGGTCGAGGAACACCTCGTCGACCACGCCGCACTCCGCGTAGGCGTTGATGTCATGCGCGATCTGGCTCAATGACCCGTGCAGCAGGGCCCGGCCGGCATCCGGCGCCGGCGTGTCCCGCAGGCGCGTCACGCCGCGCACGACGCAGCGCGGCGCCGGCTTCTCCGCCTTCTCCGCGGCG
>DATFTS010000026.1:0-4070 GCA_035261645.1 Jatrophihabitans sp.
ACTTGGCGAGGCCCTCAACCGTCGTGTCGCCGCGGATGCCCTCGTCCTCGCGGAACTCGATCGGGTCACCCTTGCGCTGCGGGATCACGACGGGAGCGATCTCCTCGTCGAAGACGCCGTTCTTCTGCGCCTCCGCAGCACGCTGGTGCGAGCGCGCCGCGAACGCGTCCTGCTGCTCGCGGGTGAGGTCCAGCTTCTTGTTGAAGTTGTCGGTCGACTCACCCATCGGGATGTTGTCGAAGATGTCGGTGAGCCCGTCGAAGGCCATCGAGTCGAGCATCTGGATCGCGCCGTATTTGTAACCCTCGCGCGACTTGGGCAGCAGGTGCGGCGCGTTCGTCATCGACTCCTGGCCCCCGGCCACGATGATGTCGAACTCGCCAGCGCGGATCAGTTGGTCGGCGAGCGCGATCGCGTCCAGGCCCGAGAGGCAGACCTTGTTGACGGTCAGCGCCGGGACGGTCAGCGGGATGCCGGCCTTGTGCGCGGCCTGCCGGGCCGGGATCTGGCCGGCGCCGGCCTGCAGCACCTGTCCCATGATCACGTACTGAACCTGGTCAGGACGCACGCCGGAGCGCTCGAGGGCGGCCTTGATGGCAAAGCCACCGAGATCGGCGCCCGAGAAATCCTTCAACGAGCCGAGCAGTCGGCCCATCGGCGTGCGAGCACCGTTGACGATGACCGATCCAGCCATGTGCACATCCTCCTTGGCAGGGCTTGTTGCCGCGCGGCTTACCCAGGACTGTAGTCACAGCCAGCGCACTGCCGAGTGTGAACCTTGGCACGGCAAGGACCTCACCGCTCGCCCGAAAGCGGTTGAAGTTGCCACGATGACCACATGCCTCGTGCGGACAGCCTCTTCACGAAAATCGACCACGTCGGCATCGCCGTTCCCGATCTGGACGAGGCCATCGCCTTCTACCGGGACGCGTTCGGCGTCGTCAGCGTGCACGAAGAGACGAACGAGGAGCAGGGCGTCCGCGAGGCGATGCTCGCTGTCGGTGACGGCGAAACCCGCATCCAGTTGCTCGCCCCGCTCTCCCCCGAGTCGACGATCGCCAAGTTCATCGACCGGTCCGGACCAGGCGTGCAGCAGGTGGCGTACACCGTCGAGGACATCGAGAAGGTCAGCGAGGTGCTGCGCGCACGTGGACTTCGCCTGCTGTACGACGCGCCGCGCCGCGGCACGTCCGACAGCCGGGTGAACTTCATTCACCCGAAGGACGCCGGCGGCGTGCTGATCGAGCTCGTCCAGCCGTCGACCCAGTCGCCCTGACTCCCGAGGACAGGTACGTTACTCTCCAGTAACATAGCCCTCTGACACGATCAGACCCCCCGATGTGGAGGCCAGCCCGTGGATGACATTCGCAGCGCGATCCTGTCCGGCGACTACGCCGCGGTCGCCGACCTACCCGTGCCGGACAGCTACCAGGGCATGGTGGTCCGCGCCGACGAGGTCGACATGTTCGACGGGCTCGCGACCCGTGACAAGGATCCCCGCAAAAGCCTGCACCTGCAGGAGGTGCAGACACCCGAGCTCGGCCCGGGCGAGGCGATCGTGGCGGTGCTGGCCAGCGCCATCAACTACAACACGGTGTGGACATCGATCTTCGAGCCGGTGTCGACGTTCTCGTTCCTCAAGCGCTACGGCAGGTACTCGTCCCTGACGAAGAAGCACGACCAGCCCTTCCACGTCGTCGGCTCCGACCTCGCCGGCGTGGTGTTACGGGTAGGGCCGGGTGTGACGAAGTGGAAGCCGGGCGACGAGGTCGTCGCGCACTGCCTGTCCGTCGAGCTCGAGGACGCGGCCGGCCATGACGACACGATGATGGATCCGCAGCAGCGCATCTGGGGCTTCGAGACCAACTACGGCGGGCTCGCCGAACTGGCGCTGGTGAAGGCGAACCAGCTGATGCCCAAAGCGGCGCACCTGTCGTGGGAGGAGGCCGCCTGCCCCGGACTGGTCAACTCCACCGCCTACCGGCAGCTGGTGAGCCAGCACGGCGCCGGGATGAAGCAGGGCGACGTCGTGCTGATCTGGGGCGCGTCCGGTGGCCTCGGTGGCTATGCGACGCAGTACGCGCTCAACGGCGGCGCGATTCCGGTGTGTGTCGTTTCCTCGCCGGAGAAAGCCGACATCTGCCGGTCGATGGGGGCAGAGCTCATCATCGACCGCAACGCCGAGGGTTACCGGTTCTGGGACGGCGACCAGCAGGACCCGTCCGAGTGGAAGAGGTTCGGCGCCAAGATTCGCGAGCTGACCGGCGGCGACGACCCGGACATCGTCTTCGAACACCCCGGGCGGGAGACCTTCGGCGCGTCCGTCTACGTCACCAAGCGCGGCGGCACGATCGTCACCTGCGCCTCGACGTCGGGCTACATGCACGAGTACGACAACCGCTACCTCTGGATGACGCTCAAGCGGATCGTCGGGTCGCACTTCGCCAACTACCGCGAGTCGTGGGAGGCGAACCGGTTGATCAGCCGGGGATACATCCACCCGACGTTGTCGCAGACCTATCCGCTCGCCGAGACCGGCCAGGCCGCCTACGACGTGCACCGCAACGTGCACCAGGGGAAGGTCGGCGTGCTGTGCCTGGCCCCCGAAGAGGGGCTGGGCGTCCGGGACACGGAGACGCGCGCGAAGCACCTCGACGCCATCAACCGCTTCCGAGGTGTGTGAGGGCCCGGCTGTGGAACCCCGCGTGGGCTTTGAGAACAGCCGGGTCGAAATGCGACCATGTTGGGCATGAGCGAGCCGACGTCCGACCTCCTGCCGCTCTACGATTCGAGCCGGGGTTTCGACAGCGCGATGCGCGGCTACGACCGCGAGCAGGTCGATCGCGAGATGGCGCGCCTCGACGACGACATGCGTGTGCTGGCCGCCGAGCGCGATACCGCTGCCGGCCGGAGTGCTGACCTCGCCGCGCAACTCGCCAGCGCCCAGGCGCAGATCGAGTCGCTGCGCCGGCAGTTGCGGGCGGCGACCGAATCGGTCACCGCCGACAACGTCGACGAGCACGTCAAGCAGATCCTGCAAAGCGCGAAGGTCGACGCCGCGAAGATGCGCGAGGACGCCGAGGGCGAGGCCGAACGGGTCCGCTCCGCCGCGAACGACAGCGCGGCGCGAGTGCGGTCAGAGGCACGCGCAGAGGCGGAGCGGATCTCGTCCGAGGCCACCGCGAAGCTCGCCGCCGCCGACCAGACGTTCCGCGCCCGGTTGGCCGAGGCGCACGCCCACCGTGCCGAGATCGAAGAGGCGCTGGCCGAGTCGGAGGCCCGCACCCGTGCCGAGGAGGACCGGCTCTCGGCCCAAGCTGCGGCCGACCGCGCCCGGCTCGATGCCGAGGCCGAAGCTGCCCGCACCCGTGCGGACGAGGACTTCGAGATCACGCTGCGACTGCGTCGGACGGCTGAGCTGACCCGCCAGGCGGAGCAGCAGGCCGAGGCCGATCGCCGCGCCGAACAGACGCTCGCCGAGGCTCGCACCAAGGCCTACAAGATGATCAGCGACGCCACGGACGAGGTGCGCCGGCTGCAAGGAGTGCGCGACGCGACGCACGACGCGCTCGACGAGTTGCACGCCAAGCTGCGGGCGGCACTCGACGAGGCCCGCGCCGGCGCGCCCGAGGATCCAGCCGCACCGGAGTAGCGGGCCTACCGGCTTCCTTTCGGAGGGACGCTCGCGCGGGGCGGCGAGCGTCCGCTAGGCAGGAACGGCTCGGGACCACGGCCGCCGTCGGGCTGGCTCGCGCCGCCTTTCCTCCGCTGCGGACGCGATTGCCGACCGGCGAGCGTACCTACCGGAGGAAAAGTGGCCGGACGGGCGCTGGACCCGGCCGCCTTTCCTCCGTTGTGGACGCGATTACCGACCGGCGAGCGTACCTACCGGAGGAAAAGTGGCCGGACGAGAGCAGGCCAGGCGGCGAATCAGGAGTAGTCGCGGAAGCCCTTGCCGGTCTTGCGGCCGAGCCGGCCGGCCGTCACCAGGTGCTCGAGCAGTGGCGCAGGCGCGAAGCCGGGCTCGCGAAACTCCTGGTACAGCTCGCGCTCGATGGCCAGCGACACGT
>DATFTS010000027.1:0-11660 GCA_035261645.1 Jatrophihabitans sp.
GCCCGGCGACCTCGTCGACGAGCTTCGCCGGTTCGCGCGTCGCCGCCCGGGGGCGTTTCTGATGGGTGCGCTGGCCGCCGGCGTGGTGGCCGGTCGACTCGGCCGCGGCGTGGTCGCCGCGCACACCGAGGACGACGGCACCGCGGCCGGGGCTCCTACCAACTCCGGCCCAGGGGACGGACGGATCCACGATCCCGCTCAGCCGCCTGTCGCCAGCCACGAACTGGGCATGTCTGCTCCCAATCCGCCTGCCTATCCCAGCGGGCAGCAGAGTGCGGTGGCCGATCGGGGATCGGCCACCGGCAGTGGTGACTTCGCTGGCCCCGGGGTGACGCCGTGACCGGCGCCCACGCGGCTCCGCCGCCGGCGGGCGCCGCCGGAGCTGCCAGCGACAGCCTCCGCGACGCCGGCGACGCCAGCGTAGGGCAGCTGCTGTCCGAGATCAGCCAGGACCTGTCGACGTTGATGCGCCAGGAAGTCCAGCTGGCCAGGGCCGAGATCAAGACGGAAATTGCCAAGGCGGGCAAGGGTGCCGGGATGCTCGGCGGTGCCGGGTTCGCTGGTTACCTGGTCGTGCTGTTCCTGTCCTTCGCGGCCTGGTGGGGGCTTGCCAACGCGATCGACACCGGGCTCGCCGCCCTGATCGTGGCTGGCGTGTGGGCCGTGATCGGCACAGTTCTGTACGTCCTCGGCCGCGACAGGTTCCGGCGCGTCAACCCGACCCCGGAACGCGCGATCGACACCGCCAAGCAGATCCCTGACGCGCTCAAGACCCAATGAAGGAGGCAGCGATGAGCAGTCCCGAGCAGATCCAGCAAGAGATCGAACGTACCCGCGCCGAGCTGAGCGGTGATGTCGACCGGCTCAGCGACAAGGTGTCACCAGGCCGGGTGGTCAGCCGTCGTGTAGGCAAGGTCAAGAGCGGCGCCTCGTCGCTGCGTGACCGGGTCATGGGTTCCTCTGAGGAGGGCAGCGGCGTGCGCGCCGGTGACTCGCTCAGCAGCGACGCCAGCAGCACGAAGGACACGATCGCTGCTGCGCCGCAGACGGTGCGTGCCCAAACGCAGGGCAACCCACTGGCCGCCGGACTGATCGCATTCGGCGTCGGGATGCTGTTGTCATCGCTGGCGCCGGCCTCCCAAGCCGAGCAGCAGGTCGCCGGCAACGCCGAGTCGAAGGCCAAGGAGCTGGCCGAGCCGCTCAAGCAGACCGGACAGCAGCTCGCCGACGACATGAAGCAGCCGATGCAGGACGCCGTCGAACAGGTCAAGTCGACCGCAAGCACCGCCGCTGCGGACACCGCCGATCAGACCAAGTCCGCCACCCAGGACGTCAAGCAGCCGCTGCAGCAGTAAGCGGCCCGGACGAAACGAGAAGCCGATGGCCCACCCCGCGAACGCCAACGCCAACGCCATGGACGACACCACCGCGCGCAATCCGGCGCCCGCGGGTGCCCCGCCGCAGACCCTGACCGACATGCCCAAGGCGGGATGGCTCGCCATCCTGAAACGCGCGATCCGACAACTCAAGCACGACGACATCACCGACCGCGCCGCCGCGCTCACCTACTACGGCATCCTCGCGCTGTTTCCGGCCGTCCTCGTCCTCGTCTCCGTCCTGGGCCTGCTCGGCAAGTCGACCACGCAGAAGGTGCTCGACAACCTCAGCCACATCGCGCCCGGCGGGGTCAACTCGTTCCTGCACTCGGTCGTCAGCCAGGTCCAGGGCAAGGCCGGTGCGGCCGGCGTCGCCGGCATCATCGGCATCGCGATCGCCTTGTGGGCAGCCTCCGGGTACGTCGCAGCGTTCATGCGCGCCGCGAACGCAATCTACGACGTCGACGAGGGCCGCCCGATCTGGAAGACCGTGCCGGTCCGGCTGCTCACCACGGTCGCGCTGGTGATCATGCTATTGATCGCGGCCGCGATCATCGTGCTGACCGGCCCGATCGCTAAACAGGTCGGCGGCGCGTTCGGAATCGGATCCGGCGCGGTCCTGGCCTGGGACATCGCCAAGTGGCCGGTGCTCATCGTCTTGGTCAGCACGATGGTCACCCTGCTGTACAAGGCGACTCCTAACGTGAAGCAGCCCGGATTCCGGTGGATCTCCGCCGGCGGCCTCCTGGCCGTGATCCTCTGGGTGATCGCCTCGGCCCTGTTCGCGGTCTACGTGTCGTTCTCCGGCTCTTACAACAAGACGTACGGCTCACTCGCCACCGTCATCGTGTTCCTGGTCTGGCTGTGGATCACCAACATCGCCATCCTGCTCGGCGCCGAATTCAACGCAGAGACGCAACGGGAACGCGCCCTGCGCGGCGGGCTGCCCGACGACGTCGAACCGTTCGCCGAACTGCGCGACACGCGCAAACTCGACGATCCCGAAAAGCGCCGCGTCCACCACGCCCAGCGCACCCGGGAGCGCACGATGGGCGAGAACGGCTGAACCATCATCGGACTCGCTCCGGCTTACTGCCCGGGCACGGCCCGGTGAGCTCCCAGGGGAAATCCTCAGTACATGAGTGGGCAAGGGGGGAGTTGAACCCCCACGTCCTTACGGACACACGGACCTGAACCGTGCGCGTCTGCCATTCCGCCACTTGCCCGGCGCGCACCCTAAGGAGCGCCTCAATCGGCAGCCGCAACGGTAGCACGCAGCTGAGTACGGAAATCTGGGTACCTCAGAGCCGCCCGATAGACTCGGTCGACTGCGTGAGCGGGCGGACGGGCGTGCGCCTGCCCCACCACTCACAAAGCCACTGAGGATCGGAGGAGGACGCGGTGAGCCTGGCCCAGCGGTTCGAGCGCCGCCTCGAGGGCCTCGTCGGCGGCGCCTTCGCCCGCGTGTTCAAGGGGCAGGTCGAGCCGGTCGAGATCGGCACGGCCCTGCAGCGTGAGGCGGCCGACAAGCGCAACGTCATGGGCAACGGACAGGTGCTGTCTCCGAACCGCTACCGCGTCACGCTCTCGCCGTCGGACCACGAGCGGCTGGTGCCCTGGGAGAACCAGCTGACCAACTCGCTGGCCGAGCTCGTGCAGGAGTACCTCGACGAGAACCGGTGGGAGACGATCGGAGACATCGAGGTCTACCTCGCCCGCGACGACCAGCTGCACACCGGCGTGTTCGGCGTGGCGTCGCGGATGGACTCCACCGCCCCGCCGCGGCGTCGGCCGTACGACTCCTTGTCGCTGCCGATCGTGCCCGGCGCCCCCCTGGGCGAGTACCCCCAACAGCCGGCCTACGCGCCGCCGCGCTCGCCCGTCCCGGCCCAGGCCGGCGCCGCAATGCAGGGCACGACCGCCTACGAGCCGCCGCCGGGTGGCTACGACGCGCCGCGACGGCAGGCGACTGCGATGCTGATCGTCGACCAGACCAACCACCGGCATGACCTGCGGACGGGCAGCAACATCATCGGCCGCGGCACCGACTGCGACCTGCAACTCCTCGACCAGGGCGTCTCGCGCCGCCACCTGGACGTGCAGTTCGACGGCCACTACGCGACGGCTTACGACCTCGGTTCCACCAACGGCACGACGGTCAACGGCCACGAAATAAACAGTCAAGTTCTCCGGCATGGCGACGTGATCCGGGTAGGCCACACGCGCATCGTGTTTCACCAGGACCGCGTGTGAGGGCCGGCGACGACGCGGGGATAAGGGCATGAACTCGGCATTGGCGCTGCAGCTCATGCGCTTCGGCTTTCTGGCGCTGCTGTGGCTGTTCGTGCTCGCGGCGATGCGGGTGATCCGCTCCGACCTGCGCACGAGCGGGCAGCCACGTATCGCGGTCCCGCCGCCGGCGCGCCGGCGCGGTAAGGGCGCCGCCGCGGCAACCCCGCGCCCGGCGCCTGGTTCGCCGACGCAACTGGTCGTCACGGAGGGCGCGCTGACCGGCACCCGCATCGGGCTCACCGGTGCGCCGGTGTTGATCGGACGCGCGAACGACTCGACGGTGGTGCTCGAGGACGACTACGCCAGCACCCGCCACGCGCGCATCAGCCTGCAGGACGACGTGTGGGTGGTTGAGGATCTCGGCTCGACCAACGGCACGTACCTCGGGCAGCGCAAGATCGACGGGCCGGTGAACCTGGAGCCCGGCGTTCCTCTCCGCATCGGCAAGACCGTGCTGGAGCTGCGATGAGGAGCTCCCACGCCGAACAGACGGCGAGCGCGGCGGAGCGGCACTGATGGCTTTGTACCTGCGCTACGCGGTGCGGTCGGATCTCGGCCTCGTGCGCAACAACAACGAAGACTCCGTGTACGCCGGCCCGCGGCTGCTGGCGATTGCGGACGGAATGGGCGGCCACGCCGCGGGCGAGGTCGCCAGCAAGATCGTGATCGGTGCGCTCGAACCGCTCGACGAGGATCGGCGCATCGACGACCTGATGGTCTCGATGCGCAACTGTGTCGTCGAGGCCAATCACCGCATCGCTGACGCGGTGAAGGAACGGCCCGACCTGCAGGGGATGGGCACGACGCTCACGGCGCTGCGCTTCGGCGGCGCGCAGGTGGGGCTCGCGCACGTCGGGGACTCACGCGCGTACCTGCTGCGCGCGAACCTGCTGACACAGATCACCCATGACGACACCTACGTCCAATACCTCGTCGACTCGGGCAAGTTGACCCCCGACGAGGCGAAGGACCACCCTCGCAAGTCGGTGATCCTGCGAGCATTGCTCGGCACCGAGGTGGAGCCGGACGTCTCGATCCGCCAGGCTCGCGCCGGCGATCGGTACCTGCTGTGCTCGGATGGGCTTTCTGACGTCGTCTCTACCGAGACGATCGCCGAGACGCTGCAGATCGAGGATCCGCAGGAGTGCGCGGACCGGCTCGTCGAACTGGCCCTACGCGGCGGCGGCCCGGACAACGTGACGGTGATCGTCGCCGACGTGATCAACGCCAAGGTGGGCGACACGATCGACGACGTACCGGTGATCGCCGGTGCGTTCGTGGACCCCGCCGCGGCGGACGTGCCTGGAGCCGACAGCGCCGCCGAACGCGCCGCGCTGATGTCCCGGCCGCCGGCCAACGAGCCGGTGCCGCCGACGGCGCACCGCCGCGTGCTGCGCTGGCGGCCCTGGCTGATCGCTCTCGGGGTCGTCGTGCTTGCCGTCGCCGCGCTCGGCGGGTTCTACGCGTGGACGCAGACCCAGTACTTCGTCGGCCGGGCCGGCGGTGACGTGGCGATCTTCCGCGGCGTCAACACCGAATTCGGGCCGCTGAAGTTCTTCAACCTGTACCGGGTCGTCGACCTGCCGGTTGCCGACCTCAACCCGTCCGTCCGCTCGCAGGTCATCGCCGGGATCCCGGCGAGCAGCAAGGGGGACGCAACCGACATCGTGCGCAACCTGCGCAGTCAGCTGCTGCCGGCCTGCAGAACGTCGACAGCGCCGACACCGACTCCGACTCCGACGCCCACTCCGACGCGGACCCCGACCCCAACCCCTAGCCGTTCCGGCGCCGGACACGGCGCCGCGCCGGCCACCACGCACCCGGCGTCCAGCACGCCGGCGCCCAGCAGTTCGCAGGTAGTGATCGTCCCGTCGCCTACCCCCATCTGCCCAGTGCCATGACCAACATGCTGAACCCGCTGCTGCGGATACCGACCCGACGCACCACCGAGCTGGTGATGCTGGTCTTCGCCGTCCTCATCGTTGTCGCGGCCGAGGCTTCGGTCGAGGCGGCTCGTGACGGGCACATCTCGTCGCGACTGGTCACCTACGCCGCCGTGCCGATCGTGGTGGGCGTCGTGACGCACCTGGTTATCCGGCGGGTCGCGCCGTACGCGGATCCGCTGCTGCTGCCGATCGTGGTGCTGCTCAACGGCCTCGGGCTGGTGATGATCCACCGACTCGACTTAGGCCAGAAGACCTTCGACGAGCAGAACGGCGTCAGCTACCCCGGCGCCCAGGCCCCGACCCAGGTGCTGTGGACCGCGCTCGGCGTCGCGCTGTTCATCGGGTTGATCATCATCGTCCGCGACCACCGGGTACTGCAGCGTTACGCCTACACGCTGGCGCTGGCCGGCGTGTTCTTCCTCGTGCTGCCCGCGGTGCTGCCGTCGCGCTTCAGCGAGGTGAACGGCGCACGCATCTGGATCCGGCTCGCCGGCTTCTCACTGCAGCCTGGTGAGTTCGCGAAGATCCTGCTGACGATCTTCGGTGCGGCCTACCTGGTGCAGAAGCGCGATGTTCTCGCCCTGGCCGGTCGCCGGTTCCTCGGCATCGACTTCCCGCGCGGGCGGGATTTCGGCCCGCTGCTCGCCGCCTGGCTCATCTGCATCGGCGTCCTCATCCGCGGCCACGACCTCGGCACCTCGCTGCTGTTCTTCGGTCTCTTCGTAGTGCTGCTCTACGTCGCCACCGAGCGCGCCAGTTGGGTGATCGTCGGTGTAGTCCTGTTCGCCGCCGGTGCCTACGTCGCCTACCAGCTGTTCGGCAACGTGCAGACACGGGTGAGCGTGTGGCTGCACACCTTCTCGCCGCAGTACGACGCCACCGCCTACCAATTGCGGCAGTCGCTGTTCGGCCTCGGCACGGGCGGCATCTTCGGCGCGGGGCTCGGCGGCGGCCACCCCGAACTCGTCCCGCTGCCGGCGACCGACTTCATCATCTCGTCGTTCGGCGAGGAGATCGGGCTGTTCGGTGTCATAGGGCTGCTCGTGCTGTTCGCGGTGTTCGTCTCGCGCGGCATCGCGGCCGGCCTGGCGGTACGCGACGCGTTCGGCAAATTGCTCGCGTGCGGACTCGCGTTCCTCATCGCGCTGCAGTTGTTCGTCGTCGTCGCCGGCGTGACCCGGTTGCTGCCCGAAACCGGTCTCACCACGCCGTTCCTCTCCTACGGCGGGTCGTCGCTGCTCGGCAGTTGGGCGATGCTCGCGCTGCTGCTGCGCATCTCCGACGCGGCTCGTCGGCCGGCGACGACGCCGCCCGCAAAGACGCCAGAAAGCCAGGCGGTGGCCGCATGAACCGACCAGCCCACAAGATCGGCGCGCTGCGCTCCACGATTTCGCGGGGGGCTTCGCGATGAATAAGCCGATCCGCAAGGTCGCGATCACGCTCGCGGTGCTCTTCATCGCGTTGTTCGTCAACCTCAACTACGTCCAGGTCGTGAAGGGCAACGCCTATCGCAATGACTCGCAGAACCGGCGCGTGCTGCTCAACGAGTACTCCTCGCCGCGCGGGCAGATCGTTGTGCAAGGCACCGCGGTGGCGCGCTCGCGTGCGACCAATGACGAGCTCAAGTACCTGCGGGTGTACCCGGACGGCCAGATCTACGCGCCGGCCACGGGCTACTACTCGTTCACCTACGGCGCGACGGGCATCGAGTCGGCAGAGAACGACATCCTCAGCGGCGACTCGTCCAAGCTGTTCACCAGCAAGCTGGCCAACATCCTCACCGGCCGCAACCCGCGCGGCGGCAGCGTGCAGCTCACACTGAACAAGGCTGCCCAGGAGGCGGCGTACCAAGCGATGAAGGGCGCAAACGGCAAGACGAGACCGGGTGCCGTGGTGGCGCTCGATCCGACAACCGGCGCGATCCTGTCGTTGGTCTCGACGCCGTCCTTCGACCCCAACCAGCTCGCCAGCCACAACTCGGCGCAGATTGCGCACGCGTACAACTGCTACCGGGAGCTGACCTTCCCCGCGCGGCGTTCGAACGAGTCCGACACGCAGTATCAGGCGCGCACCAGGCAGAGCGTCAACGAGCAGATCGCCCTGCGCGAGCACGGCAGCAACCAGCCGACGGTGTATGGCAAGCACGGCTGCGGCGACGTGCCCGGCGACCCGACGCAGATGTTCAAGGCCAACCCCGGGATGGTCAGTCCCTTGGTGGACAAGGCGCTGCGCCAGACCTACCCGTCCGGGTCGATCTTCAAGATCATCGATACCGCCGCCGCACTGCAGCGCGGCCTGACACCGGAATCCTCCGTTCCAGCCCCGCAGTACTACTGGCCCTTCGACCCGAAGAAGACCAGCGCCTGCCCGCAGAACCTGGCCGCCGCATGCGTAGAGAACTTCAATGCCGAGCAGTGCACGAACGGTAAGACGGCAACGCTCGCGGTGGCGTTCGCGAAGTCGTGCAACACCGTCTTCGCCAAGTTGTCCGTCGAGCAGGTCGGCGGCCAGCAACTGGCGGCCCAGGCGACCAAGTTCGGGTTCGATCCGCCGTACGGCGGCACCACGCCGCCCGACTTCTGCGATCCGCCGAAGTTCGAGATACCGCTGCTCGTCTGCCGCTCGAGCCCGGGCAACCAGAACGACGTCACCCAGCCGGACTTCCTGGCACAGACGGCAATCGGCCAGCACGACGTGCAGATCACGCCGATGCAGGCGGCCATGATGTCGGCCGCGGCCGCGAACAACGGGACGTTGATGCAGCCGTACCTGGTGAAGTCCGAACTGCGGCCGAACCTGTCGACGCTGTCGACCACCCAGCCCAAGCAACTGGCGCAGGTGCTTGACCCAACCGTCGACCAGTCGCTCGTCAAGATCATGCAGAGCGTGGTGCAAACGGGCGGCACGGCGCCGCAAGCCAACATCACCAACCTGAGCAACGTCACGGTGGGCGGCAAGACCGGTACCGCGGACGTCGGCGAGACCAGCGCAGCCAAGATCCAGCCGGACGCGTGGTTCACCGGCTTCGCCCTGGTGCAGGGAGCGCCGAAGATCGCGGTGGCGGTGCTGCTCGAGAACGCCGGCGTAGCCGGCAACGAATCGGCCGGCGGCGCGGCGGCCGGCCCGGTCGCCAAGGCTGTGATGGAGGCGTACCTGCGCTCCATTGGGGTGAGTTGAGTTGACAGCTAACTCGGAGTGTGAGGTTCGATCATGACCAAGCCGCGAGTGGTGGGCGAACGATACGAGATCGGTGAGCTGATCGGCTACGGAGGTATGGCCGAGGTGCACCGGGGCCGGGACACCCGGCTCAATCGCGACGTCGCCATCAAGGTGCTGCGCGCGGATCTGGCCCGTGACCCCTCATTCCTCAACCGGTTCCGCCGTGAAGCGCACTCCGCTGCCGGGCTCAACCACCCGTCCATCGTGTCGGTCTATGACACCGGCGAAGACGCGTCGCACGACGGCACACCGCAGCCGTTCATCGTCATGGAGTTCGTCGAGGGACGGACGCTGCGCGACATCCTCAAAGGTGAGGGCCGGCTGCCGGCGCGACGGGCGATGGAGATCGTCGCCGACATGTGCGCGGCGCTGGACTTCAGCCACCGCAACGGCATCATCCACCGCGACATCAAGCCCGCCAACGTCATGATCACGCCGGCCGGCGCCGTCAAGGTCATGGACTTCGGCATCGCCCGCGCAGTGGCCGACAACTCGGCGACCGTGACGCAGACCGCCAACGTCATCGGCACGGCGCAGTACCTCTCGCCGGAGCAGGCGCGGGGCGAGTCGGTGGACGCACGCTCGGACGTTTACTCCGCGGGCTGCGTGCTGTACGAACTTGTCACCGGGGTCCCGCCGTTCCAGGGCGACTCCCCGGTAGCGGTGGCCTACCAACACGTGCGCGAGAACCCGGTGATGCCGTCCGCGCGCAACCCCGACGTGCCGCGCGAGGTCGACTCGATCGTCATGAAGGCGCTGGCGAAGAACCCGCTCAACCGTTATCAGAGCGCCGGCGAGATGCGCCAGGACCTCGAACGCGCGCTGGCCAACCAGCCGGTCAGCGCCGAGTTGGTCATGACCGACGCCGAGCGCACCCAGTTCATCGCGCGCACCCCACCTCCGCCGGTGGCGCTGCGCCGCACCGACTACGGCCAGGAGGAACCGGACGGGCACCGCCGCACCGGCCTCATCTGGGCCGCCGTGGTGGTCGCGCTGCTGATCGTCATCGGGGCGGCGAGCTACGCCATCGTGTTCCTCGGCAAGGACAAGGGGCCGACGATGGTTGTCGTGCCGCGCTCGGTCATCGGCGAGCCGGCCGCGGCAGCCGAGCAGGACATCCGCAGCGCGGGGCTGGTGCCCAAGGCGGGGCCGGCCACCAGCGGCCCGTGCGACAACAACCAGAAGGTTGATCAGAGCCAGGTTTGCACGGTGAAGCCGGCCGCGGGCGCGAGCGTGCAGCAGGGCAGCATCGTCACCTATCAGCTGTACACGCCCGCGCGCACGCAGGTGCCACCGGTCGAGAACATGCAGCTTAATCAGGCCGAGCGCGCACTGCACGACGCCAACCTCACCTGGAAGGTGCATCAGGTGAACCGGTCGGATGCCGCAGGGACCGTCGTCCGGCAGGACCCAGCGGGCTTCACCACAGTGGCGCCTGGCAGCCCGGTACAGCTGTACGTGTCTACGGGCAAGGTGAAGCTGCCCGACGTGCGCGGCAAGACGTTCAATGACGCACAGACCGCGCTCAACGAGGTCGGGTTCACCCACATCACGCAGGGCTCGCCGCAGCCGACGAGCGACCCGAACAAGGACGGTCTCGTGTTCTCCGAGAGCCCGTCCCCGGGGATCGCCTATCCGCTGTCGCAGCCGATCACCCTCGTGCTGTACCAGTTCGTGCAGCCGACGACCTCGACACCCAACACCTCGTCGGCGCCGCCGAGCTCGTCGTCGAGTTCGCCGACCTGTACCCCGACGCCAGACTTGGGGTCGACCCTGCCGCCGTGCTGACGAGTCAGTCCGCGTCGACCGGCAGGACGACCACCGCGCGCAGGCCGGACGCCCCGTCCTCGCGCGCGGTGAGCCGTACCCGTCCGCCGTGGTTGCGGACGATGTCGCGGACGATCGGCAGCCCAAGCCCGGTGCCGCCGCTGCTGCGTGACCGAGATCCCTGGGTGCGGTAGAACCGGTCAAACACGCGTGGGCGCTCCTGCTCGGCGATGCCCGGCCCGTCGTCGACGACGATGAGCCGCGTGACCGGGTGTCCCTCGCGCCGTCCGGCGGCGACGGCGACGGTCACCTCCGAGGCGGCGTAGCGCACCGCGTTGTCGATCAGATTGACCGCCACGCGACGCAACGCGTCCGGGTCGCCGTGCACCGTCACCGGCTCGGTGTTCGCGACTACCTTCACCCGGGCGTGGCCGTAACCTCGTACGACTTCCTGCACCAGTGCGTCCAGCTGCACCGGCTCGCGGTGTGTCAACTCGCCGGACTCGTCCAGCCGGGCCAGGGTCAGCAGGTCAGCGACCAACTTGTCCAACCGGCCGACGTCCACCAGCACGTCGTCGAGAAGTGTCGACCAGTCAGCCGACGGTCCCAGCCGCTGCGCGACCTCCAACTGCACCCGCAACGATGCGAGCGGCGATCGCAACTCGTGCGCGGCGTCGCCGACGAAGGTGCGCTGCCTGCTGGTAGCTGAGTCGATGCGGTCGAGCATGGCGTTGAGCGTGACGGCCAGGCGCTGCACCTCGTCCTGCGAGCTCGGCACCGGCAGCCGTTGCTTGGCGAGCTCGGCGGCGGTGATGTCCTCGGCGCCGTGACGTAGCGCCTCGACCGGCCGCAGCGTCAGCGACACGACGCCGTACGTGGCGAGCGCCATCAACAGCACCGCGATCGGGCCGCCGATCAGCGCCGCCCTGGTGAGGATGCGCAGGCTGTCGTCCACCCGGCTCACGTCGGTGTAGACGAGCACCGTGCGGCCGTCGATGGCACGCCCAACCACTCGCAAGGGCGCATCCGAGATCGGGCTGGTGATCGTGATGTGCGAGCC